>JACZQQ010000009.1 GCA_022545645.1 Acidobacteriota bacterium
CATTCTGTCCATTGATCTGATCCAGCAGGCGGTGGCCTGCGAAATCGATGCCTGCGATGTGGTGAAGATCTAACCGCTGACCGCTGACGGCTTGACAGCCGTCAGCGGAAATTCAAAATCCCAAAATTAAAACTTAAGAAGACCGCAGATCACCTGACTTCCTGACCCACACGACAGCACAACCGCACGACAGCACGAAAGCACGACGTCACGAAGTGACGAACGCGCGCGAAGCGCGCTACCTTCCACAGCATTTCTTGTATTTCTTACCCGAGCCGCAGGGACAGGGTTCATTGCGACCGACTTTGCGGGTGTTTCTGACCACCGTTTTCACGGCTGCTGCGCTTTGCTGCCCCTGGGGCTGACTGGGCTGCCAGACGGGCTCGGGGTTGTCCTCGGGTTGGGAATAACTCAAGGGCTGCTGCTGACGGCGGGTCCTCAGAAGGTCTCGTTCGTCTTCCTCGGTGATGGGTCGCAGCAAGAAGAGCATCCGAACCATTTCCTCAGTAGCCCGGTTCCAGAGCTCCTCGAACATCGAAAACGACTCTCTTTTGTACTCCACCAGAGGATCACGTTGTCCATAACCTCGCAGACCGATTCCTTCTTTGAGATGGTCCAGAGCCAGCAGGTGATCCTTCCACTGCTGATCCATAATCTGCAGCATCACCATGCTCTCGTACCATCGCATCATTTCCGTCCCTACCTGGCTTTCCTTCTCCTGGTACTTCGTCTTAATCCGATTGAGCAGTTCTTCTTCCAACTGAGGACGCGATAACTGATCCACATCTTGAGGAATATCGATCCCGTAAACCCGACGCAGGTTGATCTTCAGGTTCTCCAGATCCCACTCCTCAGGATCGGTCTCCAGATGGGCATAGCTATCCAAAAATTCAATGACGATGTCATCAGCCAGCCCTAGAATATATTCTCTCTGGTCTTCTCCCTCCAGCATCTCGCGGCGGAATCTGTAGATCTCCACCCGCTGCTTGTTCATGACATCGTCGTACTCCAGGAGATGCTTCCTGACCTCGAAGTTCCTGCCCTCGACCTGTTTCTGGGCTCGTTCAATCTGGCGGGTGATCAACTTGGATTCGATGGGAACGCCTTCCTCCATTCCGAGTTTATGCATAAGCCCGGAAATATTTTCGGAGCCAAAGATTCGCATGAGATCGTCCTCGAGCGACAGATAAAAGCGGCTGGAGCCGGGATCTCCCTGGCGACCGGATCGACCCCGGAGCTGATTGTCAATGCGCCGAGCCTCATGTCGCTCGGTGCCAATGATGTGAACTCCACCCAGTTCGATCACCTTATCGTGCTCCTCTTGCCAAACCGGCGACAGCTTCTCCACTTCTTTTTGATACTCCTCCTGATTCTCCTTCGGGTCCAGGTTTCGAGCCTGCAGATTCATCTTGGCTTGAGACTCCGGGGAGGTTCCTCCTAAGACAATGTCGGTGCCGCGCCCGGCCATATTGGTGGCAATGGTCACTGCCCCGATTTTGCCCGCCTGGGAGACAATCTCGGCTTCCCGCTCATGATACTTGGCGTTGAGAACCACATGCTTGATGCCACGGCGTTTCAGGAGGGTAGAGAGCCGCTCAGACTTTTCGATGGAGGTAGTCCCGATCAGCATCGGGCGCCCCAATTCATTGAGTTCCTTGGCCTCATCGGCTACCGCATTGAATTTCTCCCGCTCCGAACGGTACACCAAATCCGGATACTCGCGCCGAATCAGTGGCTGGTTGGTGGGAATAGCCACCACCTCGAGCTTGTAGATCTTCTCGAACTCAGTGGCTTCCGTCTCGGCTGTTCCCGTCATGCCTGCCAACTTGTCGTACATACGGAAGTAGTTTTGAAAGGTGATGGTGGCCAGGGTCTGGTTCTCGCGTTCGATGCGCACACCCTCCTTCGCCTCCAGCGCCTGGTGCAGGCCGTCTGAGTAACGGCGCCCCGGCATGAGGCGCCCCGTAAACTCGTCTACGATGATCACCTGGCCGTCCTTGATCATGTAATCCGCGTCTCTCTTGAACAGCGTGTGAGCCTTCAGGGCCTGTTGAATATGATGAACCAGCTCCATGTGGTTTGGATCGTAGAGGTTCTCGATCCCCAGAAACTTTTCCCCTTTCTCAACACCTGATTCCTGAAGGACGACCGTCCGGGCCTTCTCGTCAATCTTGTAGTCCTGTTCACGAACCAGCCGCGGGATCAGTTTATCGATCTTGTAATATTTGTCGGTGGATTCTTCAGAAGGACCGCTGATAATCAGAGGCGTCCGGGCTTCATCCACAAGGATGGAGTCCACTTCGTCGACGATGGCATAGTGGTGAGACCTCTGGACGCAGTCCTGGAGGGAGTACTTCATGTTGTCGCGCAGGTAATCGAAGCCGAACTCGTTGTTGGTCCCATAGGTGACATCCGACTGGTAAGCCGCCCTGCGCTCCGGTTCGGGCATATCATGCCCAATCACACCGACGCTCAGGCCCAGAAACTGGTAGATCGGTCCCATCCATTCAGCATCACGCCGGGCCAGATAGTCGTTCACCGTGACCACGTGAACACCCTTACCGGACAGGGCGTTGAGGTAGACAGCAAGAGTGGCGACCAGGGTTTTCCCTTCCCCGGTCTTCATCTCAGCAATTTTGCCCCGATGAAGGACCTCACCACCGATGAGCTGCACGTCGAAATGACGCATATTCAGGGTGCGCCGGCCCGTTTCGCGAACCGCGGCAAAGGCTTCGGGGAGAATATCGTCAAGCGATTCGCCCTTTTCCAGACGGGATTTGAACTCGGGGGTCTTGGACTTCAGATCAGCATCCGAGAGCTGGGAGATTCCCTTCTCCAGCTCGTTGATGCGAACCACCAAGGGCTGAATCCTTTTCAACTCTCGCTCGTTATGACTCCCGACGATTTTGGTCAGAATGGTGTTAAACATGACCCCTAGATTCTACCACCATCCCGCAGATCACGCGTTCCCGCAGGGTCTGCGGGATAGCATCTGCGTGATCCGTGGGTTATAATCCGTCAATGGAGATCCCTGAAGCCTTAACCTTTGACGATGTTTTGCTGATGCCGGCCAAGAGTAAGGTCTTGCCGGGTGAAGCAGATCTTCGAACCCGCTTTTCTCGAAATGTCCCCCTGAATATCCCTCTTTCTTCCGCGGCCATGGATACGGTGACGAAAGCCAAGCTGGCCATTGCCCTGGCCGGGCAGGGGGGAATTGGGATCATCCACCGCAATCTGTCCGTTGAAGCCCAGGTTGCCGAGGTGGATAAGGTGAAACGCTCCGAATCCGGCATGATCGTGGATCCTGTGACCATGCGGCCCCAGGATCGAATCCGGGATGTTTTAGAGGTAATGGACCGACACAAGATCTCAGGCGTTCCCATTACCGACAAAAAGGGAAAACTGCTGGGCATTCTCACCAACCGCGATCTGCGATTTGAAACCAATCTGGATCTTCCGGTTTCGCAACTGATGACCAAGCACAATCTGGTCACGGTGCGCCAGGGAATTTCCATGGAAAAGGCCAAGAAAACACTCCACGAACACCGCATCGAAAAACTGCTGGTGGTGGACAAAAACAACCTGCTGAAGGGTCTGATTACCATCAAAGACATCATGAAGGTGATCTCCTATCCCGATGCAGCCAAGGATTCCTATGGCCGCCTGCGAGTGGGAGCAGCCGTGGGTGCCAGCGGAGATTTTCTGGAGAGGGCCAGCGAATTGGAAAAAGCCAAGGTCGATGTCATCGTCATGGATACGGCTCATGGGCACACCGCACGTGTCTTGACGGCAGTCCGCGAACTCAAGAAGATCTTGAAAAAGGTGGACCTGGTGGTGGGTAATATCGCAAGCGGGGAGGCGGTCCGCGAACTGGGAGATCTGGGCGTGGACGGTGTCAAGGTGGGCATGGGACCCGGGAGTATTTGCACCACTCGTGTGGTCACGGGAGCCGGAGTCCCCCAAATCACGGCCATCATGAATACGGCCAAGGTGGCCCGCAAGATGAAGCTTCCTCTCATTGCTGACGGCGGAATCAAATATTCGGGGGATATCAGCAAAGCTTTGGCCGCAGGTGCCGACTGCGTGATGGCCGGGAACCTGTTTGCAGGCACCGACGAATCTCCGGGTGAATTGGTCTTTTATCAAAACCGCAGCTACAAAACCTACCGGGGAATGGGGTCGCTGGGAGCCATGGGCGAAGGTGGCGCCGATCGCTACGGACACGACGAAGCCATCGAAGGGGAACGCAAAGTGGTTCCGGAAGGCATCGAAGGGCGAGTTCCCTACAAGGGCAGCATGGAAGATCTGATCCCGGTCCTCATGGGTGGAGTCCGGGCTGGAATGGGGTACTGTGGGGTCAAAAACATTCAAGAGCTGAGGACCAAGACCCGCCTCATTCGAATCAGTCACCTGGGACTGCGCGAATCCCATGTTCACGACGTCATCGTGACCAAAGAAGCACCCAACTACCGGTTGGGAGACTAGCGCGCGTTCGTCACTTCGTGACGTTGTGCTTTCGTGCTGTCGTCCGCGCTTCGCGCGCAGAAAAACCTTCGTTTTGAATTTTGAATTTTGAATTTCCACAGACCACAGACCGTGGTCTGTGGTCTGTGGTCAGCGGTCACAGCGCGTTCGCGGTGGCGGTTTTCCTACCCACTGCCCCCGCAATCACTTTCAGCTCTCCCATGAGATCATCAAACTGTTCCAAGGTCATGGTTTGAGCCCCATCACAGATGGCATTGTCGGGATCGTGGTGGACTTCCAGGAGCAATCCATCCGCACCCGCTGCCATGGCCGCTCGTGCCAGAGGGGGAACCTTATCCCGAATTCCAATGGCGTGGCTGGGGTCGACCACAATAGGCAGATGGCTCAGTTCGTGAATCACCGGGATGGCCGAAATGTCCAGAGTATTCCGGGTGTGGGTCTCAAAGGTTCGGATCCCTCTCTCACATAGGATCACGCGGTGATTCCCTTCCGACATGATGTATTCGGCGGCCAGCAGCAGATCGGAAATGGTGGCACTCATTCCGCGCTTGAGAAGGGCGGGAATATCGGTCTGGCCAATGTCGCGCAGCAGACCATAGTTCTGCATGTTGCGGGCTCCGATCTGAATAATGTCGATGTATTCCTGGGCCAAGGGCAGTTGACTCGATTCCATAATCTCGGAAATCACCAGCAACCCGTGATTGTCGGCTGCCTTGCGAATACTCTTCAATCCCTCCTCGCCATGTCCCTGAAAAGAGTAAGGCGAAGTGCGAGGCTTGAAAGCTCCACCCCGGATCACCCTGGCTCCTGCGGCCCTGATTCTTTCCCCGATCAGATTGCACTGCTCGTAATCCTCGATCGTGCAGGGGCCCGCCATGACCACCGTCTCGCCGCCGCCGATTTTCACATCCTTGATCTCGATGACGGTTCCCTCAGGGCGAAAGGCTCGTGAAGCCAGCTTATAAGGCTGGGTGATGCGGTGGACCTCCTGAACACCTTCCACCAACTCATAGTCGCGAATATCCACCACCTTGGCACCTACGGCCCCCAAAATGGTGCGCTCCACACCCGTGGAGCGGTGCACGTCAAATCCCTGAGAGACCAGTTTTTCGACCACCCCTTCAATCTGACTGTCTGTAGCATGCTGTTTCATGACGATAACCATGGTTTGTTACTCCTTCTCTATCTTCTTGGCAGTTCAGCCCGGATTATGCATAGTCCGGGCTAATGCTCCTCTGTCTTTCCCAGGTCGTCGGGGCCTCTGGACTCCCGCTCGGCCCGCCTGGACTCATCGATAATTCTTTCGAACAGGCGCTTGACCGCCTCCTTGCTCAGGGGGCCATTGGCCTCCTTCCAGACCCGGCCAATGACCTCCTCTTCGCGTCTCGGATCGTAAATCTCAATGGCCAACTTGTGTTTCAGCTTTCCGATCTCAATGGCGCATTCACTGCGTTGATTGAGAAGCTTCACCAGTTCCAGATCGAGTTCATCGATCTTCTTGCGCCACTTCGCGATGTCATCCATTCGTCAAATCCGTGTCATCCGCGGGATACAAACAAAAAAAGCCGTGAGTAGCATCCCTACCCACGGCCTTGTCAATCTCGCTTGTGACTTGTACCTATACCGGTGGGCGGGGTCTCTTCTTGTGCCACCAATAAAACAAGTAAAAGTTGCAAGCTAAACTCATAAGCCTACTCACGTTAGCCAATTAGGGAGCTGAAATCAAGTCTTTTTTGACATATTCTCCAACTTTTTGGGCCAGATCCGCCTCGGATCGGTGGGCCTCGATAAAACTCACAATGGCCGAACCCACCACTGCCGCGTCTGCATACTTCCAGACCTTGCTCACATCCTGAGCCGAAGTAATCCCAAAGCCCACGGCAATGGGTAGCTGGGTGTAGCGACGAAGGCGCTTTACCATCTTGGGAACCGAAGCCTCCACATCGGTCTTCCTCCCCGTGACGCCCGTTCGGGCCACCAGGTACACAAAACCCCGACTGACTTCACGAATCTTCTGGAGCCGCTGGTCCGAAGAGGTGGGAGCCGCCAGAAAGATGGTGTCCAGGGCCTCCAAAGGCTCCATCCGAGAGTATTCCTCGGGGGTGAGGTCGGAGATCAATACCCCATCCAGGCCCGCCTTCACACCTTCCCGGTCCAGCTTCTCTAATCCGTAACTCAAAACCGGATTCATGTAGGTCATAAAAACCAATCCGACTTCCGTCTCCCTTCGAATCTGACGAATCAGATCGATGTAATCGGCGAAAGAGTAACCGTGCCGGAGGGCCTGAAAGGACGACTTTTGAATAATGGGGCCATCGGCAATGGGATCCGAGAAAGGAATGCCGATTTCAATGACATGGGAACCGCTCGCCGCCAGGGCCAGGACGATCTCCCGCGTGGTTTCCAGGTCAGGATGACCCGCCGTCACAAAGGGAATAAAGCACTTCTTATTTCTGGCGAAGATCTCTGATAATCTCGACATCCTTGTCTCCACGACCGGAAAGGTTGATGATCACCCGATTTAACTCTTTTGTTTTCAGACAATAAGCCACAGCATGGGCGGACTCCAGCGCAGGAATGATGCCTTCCAGCTCACTGAGTATCTTAAAGGCTTCCAGGGCCTCTTGATCGGAAACCGAGGTGTACTCGACACGTCCCACGTCCCGAAGATACGCATGCTCTGGCCCGATGGAAGGATAATCAAGTCCGGCCGAGATGCTATGGGTGGTCGAGACCTGGCCCAGCTCGTCCTGCAGCAGGTAGCTGTAGGTTCCGTGCAAAACCCCCGGCCTGCCCCCCTGGAACCGAGCCGCATGCTGGCCCAGATCCTTCCCCTTTCCACCTGCCTCCACTCCCACCATCCGCACCTGCTCATCCTCTAGGAACTCATGGAAAAGACCAATGGAATTACTGCCTCCGCCCACACAAGCGACCAGCAGGTCAGGCAGCTTTCCTTCCTGTTCCAGAATCTGCCGGCGTGCTTCTCGGCCAATCACCGACTGAAAATTGCGTACCATGGTGGGATAAGGATGAGCACCCAGCACGGAACCCAACAAGTAATGAGTATTCTCGACGTTCGTCACCCAGTCTCTCATGGCCTCATTGATGGCGTCCTTGAGCGTACAGCTTCCCGCATCCACCGGAGTCACCCGGGCCCCCAGAAGCTCCATACGAAAGACATTCAGAGCCTGCCGCCGCATGTCCTCAACGCCCATATAGACCTCACACTCCAGATCTAGCAGGGCACAGACGGTGGCCGTCGCTACCCCATGCTGGCCAGCTCCTGTTTCCGCAATAATTCGGCTTTTTCCCATGCGGCGAGCCAAAAGTGCCTGGCCCAGAGCGTTGTTGATCTTATGGGCTCCCGTATGACAGAGGTCCTCTCGCTTCAAATAGACCTGGTAGCCTACATGCTCCGAAAAGCGACGGGCCTGAAAAAGCGGGGTGGGGCGCCCTGCAAAAAGATGCAGAAGTTCCTCGAGCTCTCTTTGGAACTCCTGATCGGCGCGGGCTTCTCCATAAGCCTTTTCCAACTCTTCCAAAGGGGACATGAGCGTTTCCGGCACGAATACGCCCCCGTAGTCGCCAAAGTGGCTTGGATCTGAAGTCGCTAGCCGCGATTTTTTACCCATGGTGATCCCTCACTCTCCTTCTCCCGCCAGAGCGCGCTTGACGCGCGCCACATTCTCCAAAAAACGCTTGAGTTTTCCGACATCTTTGATACCCGGTGCCCGCTCCACTCCCGAACAGACATCCACACCGGCGGGCTGAAGTAGCTCTAGGGCTTCCCGAACATTCCCCGGCCGCAGGCCTCCCGACAGGATGAAAGGACGGTCGATTCGCCGCAAGTCATCCCAGTTTTCAGCCTTTCCCCGGCCCCAGGAGGTATCAATAAGGATTGCGTGGTTGGGAAAACGATCCGCTTCCATCGGCGAGGTGGCTATAAAAAGGGGTTTCTCAAAGAGAGGAATGTCGGATTCATGGTGCAGACCGTGCAACTGAAAGGCCCTGATCGAGGGCACACGCTTCACGACCGCTGAAGGAGCACTCAGGCCGTCTTCACCGCTGATGACCATGACCGCCACCGTCAAGACATGCTCGGGGATCTCGGGAAGTATCTTTTCCACCTGTTCCGGCTCCAAGTAACGCGGGCTTTTAGGGTAAAAATTGAATCCCAGCGCGTTGGCTCCCAACCGGACAGAACTCAAGGCATCATCAAGATTGGTGATCCCACAGATCTTCACCAGAAATTCAGGCTCAGCAGGGGGCATGAATTATCCCTCACCTCTCAGCTGGCGCAACTTCCTTCCCGGGTCGGAAGAGTCCATGAAAATCGATCCCACCAGGAAGGCCTGAAAACCCGCATCCTGCAGCTCGACGATCTGTGAGTGCTCCTCGATCCCCGATTCTGAGATCAGAGTGTAGCCCCCCTCTCCCTCCATCCGCCTGGCGATGTCAAAGGAGGTGTCCAGATCGACTTCAAAGGTTCGAAGATTGCGATTGTTGACCCCAATGATACCAGCACCAGCGTTTATCGCCTTCTCCAGCTCGAACGGATCGTGAACCTCAACCAAAGCATCGAGCTGAAATTCCTGCCCATAATGGATCAAACTCTGCAACTGCTGCTCGGAGAGACAGGAAACAATCAGCAGATAAGCGCAGGCACCCGAACTCCTGGCTTCGACCACCTGATACGGATCCACAATGAAATCCTTCCGCAGCAGTGCCAACTCGGGCTGTTCCTCGGCAATCTCCTGCAAGAAGCTCAAGTCTCCGGAAAAGTAGTTTTTCTCTGTGAGCACGGACAGGGCCACAGCTCCGTTCTCAGAGTAGATCCCAGCCAGCTCCAGGCAAGGCAGCTGGCAGGCGAATTCCCCGCGACTGGGGCTCTTATATTTGATCTCCGCAATGATATTGACTCCCGGTTGGGCCAGGGCGGATATCAAGGAAACAGGTGGTTCCTCAGGAATCCTGCCTAGCAACCTCTCCAGTGGAACTCTCTCCTTGATTTGGATGAGTTCCTGTTTCGTGGATGCGACGATTTCTTCCAGCACGCTCATTTCTTGCCGACTCCATCTTCCCTTGAATAAATCTCAATCAATTGGGACAACTTCTCCAAAGCGGCACCGGAGTCGAGAGACTGGGTAGCCTTGGCAATCGCTTCATCCATTTCTCCCTCATCGGCCACATGCAGAGCTGCCGCCGCGTTAAGAACCACGACATCACGGGCCGGACCCTGAATTCGACCTTCCAGAATTCCGCGAATAATGTCCGCATTCTCTTGGGCTGAGCCACCCGAGAAGCGGTCCAGGGAACTGACCTCAAAGCCGAAATCTTTCGGATCCAGATCAAAGTTCTTAACCTTTTTATCCCCAGCCTCACAGACGCGCGCCGGTGCTCCAGTGGAAAGTTCGTCCAGACCATCGTGACTGTGGATCACCCAGGCTCTTTGACAGCCCAAAGCCAGCAGGGCACGGCCCACCTTCTCGGTCAGATCCGAGGAATAGACCCCCACGATTTGATAGGGAGCCGAAGCCGGATTGGTCAAGGGTCCCAGCAAATTGAAAATGGTCCGCCGATTGAGTTCACGCCGAATATGGGCCACCCGTTTCATGGCAGGATGAAAATGGGGAGCAAACATGAAGGCCAGACCCATCTCGTTCAGGGAGTGCTCTGCGACCTCCAGAGACCTTTCAATCCGAACACCCAGAGCCTCCAGGACATCGGCACTGCCGCAGCGGGAGGTGAGGGCCCTGTTGCCGTGTTTGGCTACGGGAAGGCCCGCACCGGATATGACAAAAACCGCGGCAGTAGAGATATTAAAGGTATCGGCACCCCCTCCCGTTCCCGCCGTATCGATCAACCGGGAATGATGGGATCGTACGGGGATCGCCTGCCGCCGCATCACGCGAGCGAAACCGACGATCTCTGCGGGGCTTTCCCCTTTCACAGCCAGTGCCGTCAGGAGCGAAGCGATGTCGTCATCGGGTGTGTCCTCTGAGAGAATCAACTCCAGTGACTGCTCCGCCTGAGCTTCCGTCAAATCTTCGCCCCTACCCACTATTTCTGTGAATTCCTCGAGCCTATTCATGTTCCAAGTTCGACTGTCTGTTGTCTGTTGTCTGTTGTCTGTTGGCAGTTGTCAGCTGGAGAAAGTTCTCCAGAATCTTCATTCCTTCCCGGGTCATCACCGATTCGGGATGAAATTGGACCCCAAAAAGGTCATATTCCCGATGACGCAAACCCATAATCAGGTCATCTTCAGTCCAGGCATTCACCAACAGGCAGTCGGGAAGATCCTCTCGACGGACGATCAGTGAATGGTACCGAGTGGCCTCGAACGGATTGGGAAGGTTCGAGAGCACCGAGTCATGGTCATGGTGAATCATGGAAGTCTTGCCATGCATCAACTGGGGAGCACGGACCACCCTGGCTCCAAAGGCTTCTCCGATGGCCTGGTGACCCAGACAGACTCCCAAAATGGGAGTCCGGCCCGCAAACTCCTGAACCAGTGAGACAGAGATTCCTGCATTCGAGGGCAACCCCGGCCCTGGGGAGATCACGATACAATCCGGCTTCATGGAACTGATTTCAACCAGGCTCACGGCATCATTTCGGTGAACCTGGATGTCACACCCTAGCTCACCCAGATATTGGACCAGGTTGTAGGTAAAGCTATCGTAGTTATCGATGACAAGAACGGTCATGTCTTTCCGGGTTCCAAGTTTCACTGTCTGTTGTCTGTACTCAGTCCTCTCTTCCGGTCTGCGGTCTGTTGTCAGTTGTCAGCTGTCAGCTGTCCCCCGCTTAACTCCTCCCCTAACTCCAGAGCTCGAAAGAGGGCCTCGGCCTTGCTGTAGCACTCTTTGTCTTCGAACTCAGGAACCGAATCGGCCACGATGCCGGCCCCGGCCTGCAGATAGGCCCTTCCGTCCTGGAGGACCACCGTGCGAATGGCGATACAGGTGTCAAGATTCCCCGAGTAATCCAGATACCCGATAGCGCCGGCATAGATGCCCCGCTGGGTGGGCTCAAGTTCCTGGATAATCTCCATGGCGCGTACTTTGGGGGCTCCACTGACCGTTCCAGCCGGGAAACACGCTTTCAGGGCATCGAATCGATTCAGCTCCGGGCGCAATGAACTCCTCAGGGCACTCACCAAATGCATCACATGAGAGTACTTTTCCGGGAACATGAGCTTCTCGACCCGCACCGATCCGTATTGACTGACACGCCCCAGATCGTTGCGACCCAGATCCACCAGCATCAGATGCTCGGCCCTCTCCTTCTCATCCTGGAGCAATTCTTCTTCAAGTGCTTTCTCTTCTGCCGCATCGCGGCCGCGCCGGCGGGTACCCGCGATGGGACGATACTGAAGGTCCAGTCCCTGAACACGGATCAGCATCTCCGGAGAAGAGCCGGCGATGCTCATATTCTCACGCTTGAGAAAGAACATATAGGGCGACGGATTCAGAAAACGAAGGGCTCGATAGACGTTAAAGGGATCGCCCGTATAGTCGGTTTCAAATCGCTGGGAGAGCACCACCTGGAAAATGTCTCCGGCAGAAATGTATTCCTTGGCCTGTTTCACGGCGGCGTGAAAACCTTCATGGGAAAAGCTGGAAGTGATTATCTTGGATGAGCTGGGGGAGGACAAAGGGACCGTCACAAAATCTCGTGAAAAGTCGTGACGGTCCTTTTCTCCTCCAAACAGCTTTCCCTCCAGTTCTTCCACCTGTTTCTCGCCCTGGTGAGAGAGGATGATAATTTGGTGCTTCAAGTGGTCAAAGGCCAGGATATTGGAGTAATAGTCCATCAGCACGGGCCCCGATCCCACACCAGGGGCTGTGCTTGTGGTTTCTTTCAACTCCGGAAATCGTTCGAATTCCCGGACCATTTCGTAACAAAAGACACCTACGGCACCTCCGGTAAAGGGGGGAAGATCGGCCTGGGAAGGGCGTTCTTCTGGAAAATTGGAGCAGAATTCTGCGAAATTCCCTTCGAAGCTCTGATCCGGATCGACACCAATGAAGGAATAGCGACCCATCTTTTCTCCGCCCTCGACGGACTCCAACAGAAAGGCCCGCTCGGTCCCCCTGGAAACCCTCAGAAAGGCCGAAACCGGCGTGAGCATGTCTGCCAATATGGATTTGTGATAAATCATCCTATTAACCAATGAACCCGTTAACCAAAAATAAAAAGGCCGTGGAGAAACTCTCCACGGCCTTTCAGCTTTGATCTCTACTTGGCCCTATGAAGATTACAGTTCTCCGGCAGCTGGGTGCTTAATGGTTCCCGTTGCGCCAGAAAAAACTGCGAATCGCCATAGTGCCTTCCTCGTCATTAGGATAGGAGGACCCGGCTCTTTAAGTCAAGAACTTTCTTTGGGGTCGCGGATCACAGCGCGCTCCGCGCCCTAGTCTGCAGTGTGTTGTCTGCGATCCGGGGTCTGTGGTCAGCGGTCTGTTACTGCCCACCGGACATCGATTTCAGGAACTCGGCGTTGGACTTCGTCTTGCGCAGCTTTTCAAGCAGCAACTCCATGGCCTCGGTGGAGGAAAGCGGATTGAGCACCTTCCGCAGCACCCAGATCCGGTTCAGATCCTCCTTGCTCAACAGCAATTCTTCCTTTCGGGTTCCGGAGCGATTGATATCGATGGCCGGAAAAATTCTCTTGTCCACCAGCTTGCGATCCAGATGCAGTTCCAAGTTGCCGGTTCCCTTGAACTCTTCGAAAATCACGTCGTCCATGCGGCTACCGGTGTCAATCAGGGCGGTGGCAACGATGGTCAGACTCCCGCCTTCTTCGATGTTTCGTGCGGCACCGAAGAAGCGCTTGGGGCGTTGCAAAGCGTTGGAATCCACACCCCCTGACAGAACCTTTCCAGAGGGAGGAACGATGGTGTTGTAAGCCCGGGCCAGACGAGTGATCGAGTCCAGCAGGATCACCACATCTTTCTTGTGCTCCACCAGCCGCTTGGCTTTTTCAAGCACCATCTCAGCCACCTGGACGTGCCGAGTGGCCGGCTCATCGAATGTGGAGCTGATGACCTCACCATGCACCGAACGCTCCATGTCGGTCACCTCTTCCGGGCGCTCGTCGATGAGCAACACGATGAGCACCGTATCGGGATGGTTGGTGGTAATCGAGTTGGCCAGACTCTGTAGAATCATGGTTTTTCCGGCCCGGGGCGGTGAGACGATCAATCCTCGCTGGCCCTTTCCAATGGGGCACAAAAGATCCATGACGCGCCCTGCCAGGCTCTCCTGATCGGTTTCCTGTTGCATTATCTCTTCAGGATAGAGCGGTGTCAGGTTTTCAAAAAAGGTCCTCTCTCGAGCCACGTCCGCATGCTCGAAGTTAATGGCCTCCACCTTGATCAGGGCAAAATAGCGCTCTCCCTCCTTGGGGGGACGAACCTGTCCCGAAACCGTGTCCCCGGTTCTCAGGTCGAATTTACGAATTTGAGACGGTGAGACATAGATATCGTCCGGACCAGGGAGATAGTTGTACTCGGGTGCCCGCAGGAAACCGAACCCGTCGGGGAGGGTTTCCAGCACACCCTCTGAAAAAATCAGCCCACTGCGTTCGGTCTGCGCCCTCAAGATCTCAAAGATCAGTTCCTGCTTGCGCATCCCGGTTGCCCGAGCAATATCCAAGTCCTTGGCTACCTGACCCAGTGCCTGAATGTTCAATTCCTTGAGCTCCTGAATGTTCAAAGAGTCCACCTTCTGTTGTTTGACTGAGGGGGAACTTGCTTCACCCATGACTAAATCCTCTCTAGTATTCGCCACAATTCCTTCTTCCCCGTTCCTGTGGCAGCGGAATAAGGGAGCACACGACAATTAAAAACGTTTTCGATCTGATTGAGGGACTTTTGAAGCTTGTTGGAGGACAGTTTATCCACCTTAGTTGCAACGACTTGGTAGGGAATGCTGAACTGCTCCAGCCACTCTTGCATCACCCGATCCAAGTCCGTCGGCTCTCGACGAGCATCCACCAGCATGACCGTAAGCTTCAGGTTCTCATCCTCTCTCAAGAATTCTTCAACCATAGGTCCCCAACGGCCCCGAATACTTTTCGGGGCCTTGGCATATCCATAACCGGGCAAATCCACGAAGATCCATCTATTCTCGACGTTGAAAAAGTTGATGACCTGGGTTCGCCCCGGGCTGGAACTGGTCCGGGCCAGACCCTTTTTACCAACCAAATTATTGATTAAGCTGGATTTTCCAACATTCGATCTCCCCGAAAACGCGATTTGGGGAAGTTTCAGCTTGGGATATTCACCCTTTTGAGTCGCGCTTTTGAGAAAGTGAACTACCACTGACGGCTAACCGTTGACCGCTAATAAAGCAGAATCACGATTCGAAACCAAAGGCTGAATTGTCAGCTAATGTACTCTGCGTTTTCTGGAGTTTATGTCTTTAATCGGCACATTGCCAGCGGTTAGAGATTAGCTGTTCAGTGGACTCCGGGACGATCTCCCCCTTTGATCTGAGGAGGTCGCTGTGCCTTCACGAATTCTTCTCGATCTTTCTTGCGGATGGGTTCCTCTAATGCGATGTCCAAAACCTCATCCATCGTCTCGACGAGTATCATCTTAACATCTTTAAGGACCGAACTGGGAATATCTTTGAGATCTTTTTCGTTATCTTTAGGCAAAATCACATTCTTGATGCCACCACGGTGAGCGGCCAGCACTTTCTCTTTGAGGCCGCCAATGGGCAAGACCTTACCCCGCAGCGTGATCTCACCGGTCATGGCGACGTCACGACGCACGGGAATTCCGGACAGCGCCGAAATAATCGTGGTGGCAAGGGTAATACCCGCAGAAGGACCATCTTTGGGAATGGCACCCTCGGGAATATGGACATGCAGGTCCAGTAACTTGTGAAAATCCGTGCCCAAATCGAATTCTTCACTCCGGGAGCGGACAAAGGACAATGCCGCTTTAGCGGATTCCTGCATGACCTCACCCAGCTTGCCGGTGAGGGTCAGCTCACCTTTCCCTTCCATGGTGGTCGCTTCGGCCAGCATGACTTCCCCGCCCACCTCAGTCCAGGCCAAACCAGTGGCTAAACCCACTTCACTGGCCTCGGCCACCAACGGCTGGCGGAACTTTTGAATGCCCAGAAGTTCCCCCACCTCTTTTTCGTTGACGATGACCTTCTTGAACTCCTTTTTGGCCCCTTTGGCAACCACCACCTTGCGGGCCACCTTTCGGCAAACATTGGCGATCTCCCGCTCCAAATTTCGAACCCCCGACTCACGTGTATAGCTACCGATAATTTCCAGAAGACCTTTCTCGGTGAACTCGATATGACTAGGCTTCAAGCCCTGCTTCTTCAACTGCTTGGAAGCCAGGTACTGTTTGGCGATGCTCAATTTCTCCAATTCTGTATAGCCCGAAATATGGATAATCTCCATTCGGTCCTGCAGGGGCCGCGGAATGGTGTGAAGCACGTTAGCCGTGCACACGAACATCACGTCGGACAGGTCAAACTCGGTATCCAGGTAGTGGTCGACAAAGGTTTGATTGTGTTCCGGATCCAGCACTTCCATTAGCGCCGCAGAGGGGTCGCCACGGAAATCCGTGCCCATCTTGTCTACCTCGTCCATCAGAAACACCGGGTTCCTGGTGCCCGCTTTTTTCATCATCTGGATGATCTGACCCGGCAGGGCGCCGATATAAGTCCGGCGGTGGCCGCGAATTTCCGCTTCATCCCGCACTCCACCCAGAGATAGCCTGACAAACTTGCGTCCGGTGGCTCGGGCGATGGAACGTCCCAGGGAACTCTTTCCCACTCCCGGAGCACCCACGAAACAGAGGACCGATCCCTGCTGTGTCTTGGAAGAGAGTTGGCGAACCGCCAGAAACTCCAAAATGCGCTCCTTCACCTTCTCGAGCCCATAGTGATCTTCATCAAGGACCTTTTCGGCCTTCTGGAGGCTTTTGATCTCACGGCTTCGTTTGTTCCAGGGCATGGAGACAAGCCAATCGATGTAGGTCCGACTGACGGTGGTCTCGGCACTCATGGGAGGCATCTGCTCCAGACGCTGAATCTCATTGGTCGCTTTCTCATAGGCGTCTTCGGACATGTTCGCCTCTTCGACCTTCTGCTTCAGCTGTTCGATTTCATCCTTCTCGTTTCTTCCCAGCTCCTTCTGGATCGCCTTCATTTTTTCGCTCAGGTAGTACTCTCGCTGGGCTTTTTCCATCTGGCGCCGCACGCGTCCCTGCAGCGATTTGTCCATCTTGACCTTTTCGATTTCTACGTCGATAAACTCGCAGATCTTCTCGATCCGCTTGGCGGGTTCAGCAATTTCAAGCAGGGCCTGCTTATCTTCTACCGAAATGGGTAAATTGGCAGCAACGGTATCGGCCAGGCGGTCAGCGTCGCTGCTGTGTGCCGCCTGAACAATGGTTTCGTAATTGATATTCGGATTGAGCTTGGCAAACTCTTCAAAGAGCGTGTTCAACCGCTTGGTCAGCAGGCCCAGCTTGGCTTGGGAAACCTTGCTGACGGGATCAAACCTCACCTCTGCCTGAAAGAATCCGACCGCTTCCTCCACCCGGATCGCCCGTGCTCGGCGCAGGCCTTCAACCAGAACTTTGATATTGCCGTCGGGAAGCTTGAGGCTCTGAACGATATTGGCCACAGTTCCCACCTGATAGATATCCGTGGGAGCAGGATTGTCCAGAGAAGCATCGATCTGGGTAGCCAGATAAATCTTTTTGTCGGCTTCCAGAGCCCTCTCCAGGGCCAGCACCGAGGACTGGCGCCCGATGACGAAGGGCACCATCATGTGGGGAAAGACCACCACGTCCCGGATCGGCACCATGGGGTAGATTTGGGTTACTCTCTCTTCAATATCGCTCATACCTTAAAAGGATTTCCGATCAGATTCTCTCCTATAGATCCATTTGAGAAGCAAACGTTTCAAACGAACAGTGACCATTTATCACCTGGTACTGACCATTTCAAGCTTCCCTGTTGTAGACTTCGCGCCGCTTTGCTTCGCGCAAACCGCCCCCAAAAACTGACACAGGGAATTTAGAGGATGATTGACTAGCAGGATGCGCTCAGCGGCTATCCTGCCTTTTCAAGCAGTTTCAAAAAGACCTCTTTGTTTTCGACCATCTCGCGCGTTACCACGAAGTCTTTCACCTTTTTGGTCGAAGGCAACTCGTACATCACATCTAACATAAGATCTTCTGTGATCAAGCGCAAGCCGCGTGCACCGATTTTTCGCTCCAGTGCCTTCTCGGCGATGGTCTCCAGCGCATCGCTGGTGAACTTGAGTGAGACACCCTCGAATTCGAACATCTTAAAGTACTGCTTCACCAAGGCATCGGTCGGCTCAGTGAGAATTTTCACTAAGGCGTCCTTGTCCAGCTCGTGCAGTGTGCAAATAATGGGAAGCCTTCCCACAAATTCAGGAATCAATCCGTATTTAATGAGGTCTTCGGGCAAGATTTCCTCCAGGATCTGCGAGTCCTCATCATTGCCCCAGTGAGGAGAGCTCACCGATGCATTAAACCCAACAGAACTGCGCCCGATGCGCCTCTTAATCACCTTGTCCAGTCCTACAAAGGCTCCACCGCAGATAAACAGAATGTTGGTGGTATCGATCTGGACGAACTCCTGATGCGGATGCTTGCGACCTCCCTGGGGTGGAACATTGGCCATCGTTCCTTCCAGGATTTTCAAAAGTGCCTGTTGCACCCCTTCACCGGAGACATCACGGGTAATGGAGGGATTTTCATCTTTTCTCGAAATCTTGTCGATTTCGTCGATGTAGATGATCCCCTGCATGCAACGGTCGCGGTCGCCTCCGGCTGCCTGCAGCAGCTTGAGAATAATGTTTTCCACGTCCTCGCCGACATAACCCGCTTCGGTCAGGGTGGTTGCGTCGACGATAGCAAAGGGCACGGAAAGCATGCGGGCCAGAGTCTGGGCTAGCAGGGTCTTGCCCGTCCCGGTGGGACCGATCAACATGACGTTGCTTTTGGCCAGCTCGACATCCCGGTGGCGACGTCGGCCGATTTTGATTCGCTTGTAATGATTGTAGACGGCGACAGCCAGCTTCTTCTTGCTGATCTCCTGGCCGATCACATATTGATCGAGAAAATCCTTGATCTCCATAGGCTTGGGAAGCGCCTCCTTACCGGAGGACGATTCCACCGACATATCGTCGGAGATGATCTCATTGCAAACATCAACGCACTCGTCACAGATAAAGACGGTGGGACCTGCGATCAGTTTTTTGACGTCATTCTGACTCTTGTTGCAGAATGAACAATGAAGAACATCGTCTCCGTCTTTTTTCATGGCTATTGCGTATTACTTCTTAGGTGCCTGGCCGCCAGTTTCTTCCGGCGGTATATATCTTTCTATGATCTCGTCAATTATACCATATTCCTGAGCCTGCTCAGCACCCATTATAAAGTCACGTTCCACGTCCTTTTCGACGCGTTCTACCTTCTGCCCCGTATGCTTGGCCAAGATCTCATTGGTCATTTCTCGCATTCGAAGAAGTTCTCTTGCCTGAATGTCAATATCGGTTGCCTGCCCCGAGAGTCCTGACACCGAAGGCTGGTGGATCAAGATCCTGCTGTTGGGCAAGGTGAATCGCTTTCCGGGAGTTCCGGAGGCAAGGAGCAAGGCTCCCATCGATGCCGCCTGGCCTATGCAAATTGTGGTCAGATCATTTTTCACAAATTGCATGGTGTCGTAAATCGCCAGTCCAGCGGTAATCGATCCTCCAGGGGAATTGATGTAAAGGGAGATATCCCGATTAGGGTCTTCCGCCATCAAATACAACAGCTGGGCGATCACCAGATTGGCCACGTTGTCGTCCACGGGTGTCCCCACGAAAATAATATTGTCCTTGAGCAACCGCGAGTAAATGTCGTAGGCGCGTTCACCTCGGTTCGTTTGCTCAACCACCATCGGAATCAGAGTCATTGCTTGCTTCCCTTCTCTATATTATAAGCCTGACCACCTGACGGGTCAGTTGTCTGTTGTCAGTTGTTCACCTTGGCACTTTCCAGCAGCATCTTCAACACCTTTCCTCGAAACAACCGGCTTTTGACACCCTCCATCCGATTCTCCTGCTGAAAGTATTGCCGCACTTTCTCCTTGGGCTGGTTCATGGAATCAGCCATTTGTTCCAATTCCTGATTCAACTCTTCCGTGGATATCTGAATATCCTCACGGCGTCCAATTTCACTCAGGATCATGCTTCCTCGCACCTGCTGCTCTGCTTGAGGCTGGAAATCCGCTCGAATTTTTGCCCAGTCCACGTTCGCCTTACTGGGATCAACCCCCTGGGAGACCATTCCGTAAGCCAGGTCGGTTAACATCGCGTCACTTCGATCCTTCACGAGTATCTCTGGAAGTTCGAAACTCGTCTTCTCGACCAACTTTTCCAGAAGCTTATTCTCAAAATCTTTCTCACGATTTTTCTCCCGCTCCACAGCCAAACGCTTTTCGATTTCTTCTCGCAGCTCCTGCATGGTCTTGTAGTCACCTAAATCCTTAGCGAACTCGTCATTCAATTCGGGAAGTTCCTGCTCCTTCAACTCCCCTATCTGGACCGTGAACAACAGCTTGTGTCCGGCCAATTTCTTCTCCGGATAATCCGAATCGTACTCGACTTCAAATTTCTTTTTCTCACCGACTTTGCTCCCCAATAAGGCCTGGGTAAAAGCCTTATGAGTCTGCTCGTCTCCCACGTTGACGACCACGTTTTTTTCGTTAAAGGGTTCGTGTAACGGAGCACCTTCTTCCCCATCCAGGTATTCCCCCTGGAGTTCAATCACCACATAGTCGCCCTTCTTGATGGACCGATTCTCCACCGAGACCAGTCGGGAGTGCTCCTGGCGCAGCCTCTCCAATTCCTCCTCGACGTCTTCCGGAGTCACAGGCTTCAATTCGACCGTGACCTTCAGGCCCTTGTATTCGGGAAGCTCGATTTCCGGATGAATCTCAAAGTTAGCCTCGTAGACCAGTGGATCTCCCTCCTCAAAGGTCAAATGATCCAGACTGGGTTCACCGATCGGTTGAACCCCTTTTTCACGGATCGCCTGGTCGTAAGAATTGGGAATCAGCTTCTGAAGAACATCACTGCGGATACTCTTTTTGAAGTGTCGCTTGATGAGTTCCACTGGCGCCTTGCCGGGACGAAATCCGGGAAGACGTGCCTGTCGCTTGTAGGCATTAGCCACCTCATCGAATTCCTTCAGCGCAATACCTGCAGGAACTTCCACCTTGAGGCGCTTCTTCACGCTGCTGACATCTTCAAGCTCAACACGGATCTCCATGGGCGCCTTATTGTATCACTAGCCTTGGAAGCGCGCGCGTTCGCAGGTTTCAGGTTCCAAGTTCCAGGTCAGGCTTGGAATTCAGAATTTGGAATTTGGAAATTGTTTGGGATTTGAGATTTGGGATTTGTAATTTCCGCTGACAGCTCTGAGGCTGTCAGCGCTCACATCTGCAGCAGTTTTCCCAAGACTTCCATGACCTCGGGATCGAACTTGCCCTTCTTGGCATCTCGTTTCATCTCTGCGAAGGCCGCCCGATGGTCCCATCGATCCCGGTAAGGCCGCCAGGAAGTGAGAGCATTGTAAGTATCTGCCACGGCGAGGATGCGAGCACCCATCGGTATTTGATCTCCGGTGAGACCCAACGGATAACCCGATCCGCCGAAACTCTCATGGCTGGCCTCGATGATTTCGAAGATGGCGTTATTCTGATAACCCATCTTCCTCAACACGCGAACCGATTCCCGGCTGTGTTTGGTGACTTCTTCAAACTCCTCCTTGCTCAAGCTCCCGGCCCGATTGAGAAGATGATGGGGAACAATCACCTTGCCCACGTCTGCCAGATAACCCGCCTGCAAAATCTCCAACTTCTCCTGAGCGCCCAGGCCCAGAATGTCCGCTATCGCGTAGGACAAAAAGCCCACCACACGAGAGTGGCCCACCGATCCATCCAGCGATTCTGCAGGGAGAACGACGTCTTCCGGGTAGTCCACAAGCTTATCCACTTCCTCTTCATATTGATCACACAGCTCCTGGGGAATCTTTTCCCGATCATCCAGGGCTTGCTTGAGCCCCAGGACCTCGTACAGATTCAATCTGTTTTTCTTGCCCCGGATCGCCACCGCGTCCATCTGGTTCATTTTTAAAGTGGTCTCGGCGTAAGCCAGCTTGACCTTATCGTCATTGGGATCCGCTTGCAGCGCCTGGCCCAGATGCTCCTGAGCCTGCAGGATGTAATTGCCCTTGAGAAACAGGAAGCCGATTTTTTTCATCAAATCGACATCTTCCGGATTTCCATCCAGCCGCTCGGAGCAATCCGCGATCTTTTTCACAAATCGCGGATCCTCGGACTCTGCAAATGAAAAAACGGTCTTTTTCTGTGCCTCCACAAAACGACTGACTTCCTCGTAGGTAGCGGTATCTAGAGTGATCATTCCAGGGGAGCATAGTTCCTGAATCCGCGAAGCCAGATTGACGACGTCGCCAATGGCGGTATAGGTCTGCCGCCGATTGCCAATCAGCCCGATGATCGGTTCCCCCGTAGAAATCCCCACACGCATCTGCCAGGGATAATCGCCATTGGCGATCCGCTCCTGCATTTTCAATCCGGCAATGGTTGCCATCAAGGCGTGTCGCTGATAGTCGACAGGAGCCCCAAACTCAACCATGATGCCATCCCCCATGTACTTGTCGATATGGGCCCGGTAGTCCAAAAGAACCTCTTCCATCTCCTCCAGCAACCGGTTGAGATCGGTGATCACCAGCTCGGGTCTTCTTTCTTCGGAAAACTGGGTGAAATCCTTGAGATCAGAAAAAAGAATGCTGATTCTTCTCTTTTCCGTGCGAAGCCGCTTTTCAATGATCAGCCTGACCACCGAGGCGTCCATGGTCGAGTAGAGCGCGTCCTCCACCTTCTTCTTCAGGTCCTCGACAGCATGCTTGGACTTTTCAAGACTTTCCGTCCTTAGCAGGACCTTCTGTTCCAGATTCTCAGCGTGATCTCTGAGTTCCTTATCCGCCGCCTCTATTCTGGCCTGGCTATCCTCCAAATTGCGGTTCAGATCTCGCACCTGTTCCACCTCGTTCTTTAAACGGGTGGTCAGCTGCCCCACCACGGCTCCCGTCAGGATCAAAAAGCTGGACCAGGCCAGAATATTCATCCACAGGTCAAGCTGTGAAAACTTGGGCATGAAGGACTCGGGAAACAGATAGGCGTAAAGGGTGACAATGAGGGTACAGAGGACACCGCCCATCAGGGCCTTGTGCACCCCCAGATAGTAGGCCCCGAGCAGGATAGGAATGAAATAGAAATTCAGGAAAGCCAGCTTATAGGGAATCAAATAGTTGATGCTGGCCACACTGACCAGGATCAGCAGCACAAAAACCTGTTCGAAATTTTTAATCAGGTAATTTTTCAGAGCTTCCATTTATCGATCCTCTTCCAGCATTCGCATCCGAGAACTCCAGTTCAGGAAAGTCGATGGGGCATTGACGGACTGTGATTGACAGTGAATAGAGAGAATCAATAGAATCGAGTCCTTTCTTCGACAACCGATGTGGGCCGCTAGCTCAACTGGCAGAGCAACTGACTCTTAATCAGTAGGTTCGGGGTTCGAGTCCCCGGCGGCTCATCTCTTCTTTTTCATCCCCTTTTAAAAGCCTTACAGCACCCGGATTATACACAGCTCCTGTCAGCCCACTTGTGATCCTGAACACACCCCGTTTTCTCTTCAAAACTCTGGGTGAACCCGTAGACCGGACGATATCTCCAATTAGGACCTGACTGCGGAAGCCAGCCGCTTATTGGCCAGGATCCTCCCCGGATTCTCCACCAGCCAACCCGCTATATCGTCCTTCGTGTATTCTTCTTCCAGCCTCCCTAACACCCCACCCAAGTTGGGCGGCCTCCAGCGGAGCCGATGGCCATCCGAAGCAATCACATCGACCCATCCCGCTTGGAGCAAGCTCCGTGAACACTTTTTAGCGCGTGATCCGGATCCCCCCCTGACGCTGTCAGCGTTGACCTGAATCACGCACCCCATCTGCTCGAACTGTTCGATCCGTAAGGGGTCCTTCTGAATCGCTCCATATCTTTCCGGATGAGCGATGACAGGCGTGTAGCCCGTTGCCACAATTTTCTCGATGACGCTCTGGAAGTGGCGAAAGGGCAGGACCGGCGAAAACTCGACGAGCAGATAACGGCTGCCGTTAAGGGTCAGGACACACCCTTGCTCCAGCGCCGTCAGAAACTCCTGGGAAGCGAAGTTCTCGGCCCCCGAGTAGATGTGCATATCCTGCAGGAAAGGAAAGGCGTCCTGACAGGACTCTAAATCCGACTTCAGTTGTTCAAAGCGGTCGAGCACCTGAACAAAATCGTTATTGTGAAAGAGGTCGAGAAACATATGGGGTGTGGCCACGATTTTTCTCGTCCCCGCATCATAAGCAATCCGTAGCATGGCAATCGTCTCATCCACACTCACGGCCCCATCATCCACTCCCGGCAGCACATGCGAATGTATGTCGACAAGTTCCATGTTGGTCACTATTTAGTGTACCAATTATTCGTGGGTGCGCGTGGTGACCTCCTTTGCCCAGTCTCGATTGGCTTGGTACCAATGGACCAGAGACTCCAGGCCTCTCTTGAAATCGTATTCCGGTTTCCATTCCAGAAGCTGGGCCGCTTTGGTGATATCGGCCCAGGTGGACATCACATCAGCAGGTTGGCGAGGTCGAAAATCCAGGCTGGCCTTTTTGCCGACCATCTCTTCAATGAGATGGATGGCCTCCATGAGTACGACGGGTTTATCGGACCCCAGGTTGATGGTTTCATAACCCAAGGGTTTGAGCGCTTTAATGGTGCCGCGGGCGATATCATCCACGTAGGTGAAATCTCGAGACTGCTGGCCGTCCCCAAAGACGGTGACTTCCTGTTCCTCACTGATCCACTGCACGAATCGAAACAGGCTCATGTCGGGTCGTCCGGCAGGTCCGTAAACCGTGAAATATCGGACCACCGTGATGTCCATGTCGTAAAGGTAGTGGTAGCTGTGGCAAAGCGCTTCAGCCCCTTTTTTTGAAGCCGCATAGGGGGAAAGAGGGGCATTGGTATCGGCGTCTTCCCGGAAGGGCATGGGGTTCTTGGCGCCGTAAAGACTCGAGGTGGAGGCCAACACAAACTTCTTGACCTCGAACTCCTTACACAGCTCCAGGAGATTCAGCGTTCCGGTGATATTGGTCTCGACATACACCCATGGATTTTCCACCGATTGGCGCACGCCCGCACGTGCTGCCAGGTTAATGACGGCCTGAAACCCAGAAGAAAAGAGATCTCGCAGTTGATCCTGCTCACGGATGTCGACGGCGTGGAACTGGAAATCAGGCCTGCCCTGAAGTCGCTCCAAACGCCACTCTTTCAAACGAACATCATAGGCGTCATTGAGGTTGTCGACGCCCACCACTTTGTGGCCGTCGGCAAGCAGAAATTCGCATACTTTAGAAGCGATGAAACCGGCAACACCTGTTACCAGATAGGTGGTCATTCCCTTTCCTCGGACACATCAGGAACCCGCTCGGAGAAAATCCTTTTCCTTCAAGTAGTCGATGATGCGACTCGCATTTTCCTCAGGCTGACCGTCTACGGTATCCAGCACGATCTCGGGATTCTCGGGCGCCTCGTAAGGATCATCCACTCCGGTGAAACCCTGGATCTCGCCACGGCGGGCTTTGGCGTACATTCCCTTGGTATCCCGGTCTTCACACACCTCCAGGGGAGTATCCACAAAGACCTCCACGAAATGGTCAGGCATCAAGCTCCGCACCTCATTACGGGTGGCGCGGTATGGACTCACGGCAGCGCAAATCACGGTGCCGCCGTGGCGGACGATTTCCGAAGCCACAAATCCGATCCTGCGAATATTGGTATCCCGGTCTTCCTTACTAAAGCCCAGGCCCTTGGAAAGATGGGTGCGAACCACGTCGCCATCCAGGAGCGTTACCTGCCTGCCATGTTCCGGTAGCAGTGCGATGAGCACTTCAGCCGTTGTGGACTTGCCCGCCCCGCTGAGACCCGTAAACCAGATGCACACCCCCTGCCGGTGTCTGGGCGGATGAGTCTCCGATAAGATATCGGCCACCTCCGGCCGCGTGAACCACTCCGGAATCCTCTTCCCCGCGTTCAGGTACTGCTCTCTGACCTGAGTACCGGAGAGCGACGCTGTTTGAGTTCCCGCCTTGACCTTTGAAACTTCCTCGTAGCGGTCTTCATTGGGAAGGTAGACGAACTCGCGGAAGGGCACCACGTCTACGCCCAGCTCCTCAGAAAACTGCTCCATCAGCTCCTGGGCGTCGTAGGGGCCATAAAAAGGCTTGCCCGTGGAATCCACTCCCGGACTGGCATGGTCCCGGCCCACGATCAGATGGTTGGCGCCGAAGTTGCGGCGGATCAAAGCGTGCCAGACGGCCTCTCTGGGCCCGGCCATTCGCATGGCCAAAGGCAACAAGGCCAAAAGGACCCGCTTCGGATCGTAGTAGTGAGCGGCCAGAGCCCGATAGGTACGAACTCTTGTATAGTGATCGACATCGCCCGGTTTGGTCATACCCACGACCGGGTGAAGCAGCAGTGTCCCATCGGATTCTTCGGTCGCTCGCTTGATCAATTCCTCGTGGACGCGATGCAAAGGATTACGGGTTTGAAAAGCCACGACATTATTACAGTCGAGCTCTTCCAGTCGCCGGCGGGTCTGCTCGGCCGTCAGGCGTATGTCCTGGAAGTCATAGTGTTTGGGAAGCTGTAGAATTTGCAAGCGACCTGAGATGTACAGCTTACCCCAGCGGTGCATTTCTGCGACTAAGGGGTGGCGCACATCCTGGGACTTGAAAACACATTCAGCGGCCTCGCCAAGATCCCACTCGTAGATCTCTTCGATGGTCATGACGGCCAGGAGTTCATTCTTGGCGTTACACAGGGTGATTTTCTGGTCCAGGCCGATGTGAGGAACAGGTTCCACGGGCAAGGTGATGGGAATCGGAAAGAGGTGCCCATCTTTCAGTCGCATTTCAGCCAACACTCGCTGGTAATCCTCTTCGCCCATGAAGGTCTCCAGAGGCGAGAAAGCACCCGTGGCCAACAACTCCAGGTCGCAGACCGACCTCTCGGAAATGCGAACTGTAGGAAGCTCACTGGCTTGAGCCTTGAGGTCGGGGAGTTCCTCGGCCGGGGCCAAAAGATCGACCAGTTTGCCGCCGTAGGGAGAGATGAGTTGATTCGTTTGTGTCTTCATATTTGTTTCACTGGGATCACCCGGATCGGACCGATTACGGTTTGAGGTTGGTTAACCTTCCCTATTTATGACTTGATGTTTCATTCTTCACAGATTGCCTGAACTTGTCCACATAATAGTGCCAGGCATGTTCGACGGCCACGGTCCGCTTGAAGAGGTCGGACTCACTGGTAGTGTAAGGTATCGGTTCTCCTGCAGAGCGACTCCGGATCTGAGTGCGAGCTTCGAATTCCAGATAGATGGCTCGCAAAACAGCTTGCTCCAAGGTGGAACCCACCACCACCGTGCCGTGGCCGCGAAGCAAAACGCCATTTTGTCCCTGCAGAGTCCGGGCCAACGCCATCCCTTTTTCCGGGGTACTGATCAGGCCTACAGGCTGGAACACCGGGATAAAATTACCTAGGTTGGCCCCGGGATTGGTGGTTGGGAATACCTTATTGTTATCGGATCGCTGCAAGGTGCCCAGAGCAACCGCATAGGGGGCATGGGTGTGGACGATGGCTTTCACTTCGGGGAGCTCACGATAAATGGAGGAGTGGATGAAAACTTCACGATAGAGGCCCTGATCCTCCACCGCCTCCGGCGTAATCTCGATCTCCACTTCCTTAATATGGTCGACCGTCACTTCGTTGGGGGAGCGATGATCGGAAATTCGGAATCTCCCCTCTCCTTCCAGGCGGACGCTCACATGCCCGAAAGGACCCACCAGCCCTTCCATGGCCAGGATCTTGTTGGCCAACACAAGTTTTCCCCGCACATCCAGAGTCGAGTAGTCCTGGGCAACAACGATCCTCCACTGCGTCAGCAAGACCAGGCAAACCAGGCTTACCCACAAGCATCTGGATTTCGATCCTATGCCAGCTTCCATAGTCGAGACAGTATGATACAACTCGCATCCAAATTCCAGAAACTCCGCTTCCCTGCACGTTTTCCACAGTTTTTCCACAGAGCCCGTGAAAATGAGACTAGTACTTTTAACACTTGCCAAGAGAGTATGGGTATCGGACAATCCTGAAACACCGAGGTTTCGTCCAGTATTCGCAGAAAGGAGCCCACATGTTTAGCTCATCTTGGACAGGGGACCCACAAGGGCTGCCAGGATTCCCCGGGTGGTGGCGATGCCGCCTCTTGCTCCCCCTTCTGCTGTTGCTGGTGACATCCGGATGCTCCATTCGTCGCTACGCCATCAACCGAATAGGCGACGCACTCGCCTCCGGCAGTTCAACTTACGCAAGCGACGAGGATCTTGAATTGATCGGGGAAGCTCTCCCCTTCGGGTTGAAGCTGATCGAAAGTTTGCTGGCCGAGTCACCGAAGCACAAGGGACTGTTGCTGGCGGCCTGTGAAGGCTTCACCAGTTATACCTGGGTGTACGTGCAGCAGGAGGGTGACAGGGTTGCCCAGGAGAACCTCCAGCGGGCCAGACAGATCCGTACCCGAGCCCGCAAACTCTACCTGCGCGCCCACCGCTATGGTCTTCGCAGACTGGAGGCCTCTTACCAGGGAATCACCCAACGACTGGAGACGGCCCCCCAGGCGGCGCTCTCTGTGGTGAAGAAAGAAGATATA
>JACZQQ010000314.1 GCA_022545645.1 Acidobacteriota bacterium
TTCTTATCTGTGTGGCTCCCGTTTTGCAATCCTAACTGCTCGGGTCAGCCACCGGCTGACCCCTACGGGCTGCACAGCTCTGAACGACTCAGACTCATGATCCATCTGCCGCCGGCTGGATCAAACCGAAGATGTTCCCCTCCGGATCCTGGCAGTAGGCGTGAAGACCCACTTCCGGGATCTCGACGGGACCCTGAATCTTCTTCCCACCGGCCTCCTCGACCTTGGTCAGCATCTCCTCGAGCGATTCCACCTCAATGGTGTTGATCACCGGCTGCGAAAAGTGACGGTGCATGAGGCCGCCATTAATACCGGACGTTCCGTCGGGGCCAGTGTTGACCAGCCAGTAGGGCTGAGGACCCTCCCAAAGGGAAATTTTCCAGTCCAGAACCTCACGATAGAACTCGGCCACCTTTTCAACATCATCAGCGAGAATTTCAAAGTGAACGGGACGTTTCATTCTTCTCTCCTCCTGTTATCCGACGGGACACTCAATCCGGGTCAGATTAACGCAAACTCCACTCAGGTGCCAGTAGCTCCCTTTGGCCCTAGCAGTCCCCATGCTGCTCACCGCCACTTGGACCGCGTCATCGACGGATTCCCCATTGATTGCCGCGAGTAGATTTTGTATATATAGGTCTCTGACATGGGTGCAAAGCAAAAAGAGGATCAAAAAATTATGAGTGAGGACACATTTGATGCCATCGTTATTGGGGCAGGCGAGAACGGTCTGGTGCTGGGAAACTACTTGGGCAAGGCAGGCTTAAATGTAGTCGTTTGCGAACGTCGCCTGGAATCTGGTGGAGGACTTTCCACTGAGGAGTTTACCATTCCGGGTTGCTGGCACAACACCGGTGCCTACTATCACGATACGGTGCAGATCACTCCTATCTATGAGGATCTGGGTCTCGTAAACGCCAATACCGTTTATATCCATCCCCCTGTGCAAAGCAGTCTCCTGAAGCGGGATGGGGAAAGCCTGACCTTGTTTGCCGATCTGGAGCAGACGGAATCCGAGATTGCCCGCTGGTCCAAAGAGGATGCCCAAACCTGGCGACGACACTCGGAGGCCTTTCAATCTGCACTGAATCCCCATTACCAGCCCTACCTTCTCAATCCAGCTCAAAATGGAATGGGCTATGAAGATTTTGATTCGCGCTCGGAGTTGACTCCCCTGGAGGCTGTTCAGGCCGATTTCAAACATCCCATGACTCAGGCACTCCTGCTTTCCCACTTTATGGTCCCCAGGGGAATACTGCATGACTACGCAGGAGCGGGGCGTTTCCTCCAGTTGGTGGTGGGCACAGCCGCATCCACCCGAATCGTGGAAGGGGGGAGCCATGAGCTGGCCCAATCCCTGTGGACCGAGCAGTTACGCAACAACGGCTGGGTCTGGGACTCCACGCCGATCAAGCGCATTCTCATCGAGGATGGCCAGGCCCTGGGGGTGGAGACTTCCACCGGCCGTAAACTCTATGCCAAGGTGGTGGTCAGCACGGTAGATCTTCAAACCACCTTCCAAACCCTGGTGGGTCAGGAGCATATCCCTCAAGAGTTGACCCAGCAGGTACAGGACTTTCAGTTGGAGGAATTCTCCCTGTTCGTCCTGCATGCTGTCCTGAGCGAGGCTCCTCAGCTGAATGCCAAGGACGATCATGCCTCCAAGGCCCTGCGTTGGACGCTGGGCTTTGAGTCCGCAGAAGATGTCCAGGAGCACATCAGGCAAGTCCAGGCCGGAGAAGTTCCCAACCGTTTGGGGGCTATGGTGTCCTGTCCTTCACTGCATGATGCTTCCCAGGTCCTGCCGGGAAAACACACTTTTCTGATTTGGCAGATTGTTCCTTCCCAGCTCAAGAGTGGCGCCTGGAGTGATGTAGCCGATTCTTATGCCGAGAAGATTTGGAATTGGGTGGGCGAGTACATTCCCAACCTGAACGGAAAAAACATCTTGAAACAGGTGGCCATGTCACCGCAGGATATTGTGACCAAGTGGCACTATCCCCAGGGAACCGTTTTTGGAGGAAAGGCGGCCGGAGCACAGCTGGGGGCAACCCGGCCCATTCCGGAGTTGGCCAACTATCGAACCCCCATCAAGAATCTTTACCTGGCCGGTGCCTACATGCACCCCGGGGCCGGGATCGAAGGAGCTCCCGGCTATGTTGCTGCCAAGGTGATTGCCGCTGATCTCGGAATCTCGATTCCGGCATCCGTATAACGAGCTTGGATGATTCATAATCCGGGCAAGAAAGGGTAGAACGATGACCACAAATGGAGATAGGGAATACGACGGAATCATCATCGGCGCCGGTCACAATGGAATGATTCTGCAGGGATATCTTCTCAAAGCAGGTCTTTCGGTAGCTGTAGTGGAGCGACATTTGGAGGTGGGGGGAGGTTTGGATGCCCATGAGAATCCCCGAGCCCATGGCTTCTGGCACAACATCCATTCCCAAAACCATCGCGCTGTCCCCGATCTTCCCTGGTT
>JACZQQ010000109.1 GCA_022545645.1 Acidobacteriota bacterium
TGTGTACTTCAACTTCTACCGATTTCATTTGAAGGGATACCATTGGGAATTCATCAAGCGGGTTGTGGGGATCTATGGGGTAGCTCTGATCGTGGTAGCCGTCCTGCTCACCATCATCGATAAGTGCCCGTGGGGGATTGACAATTTAGTCGCTATGAAGCGAGTCATCATTGTCGCCTTTCCAGCTTCGATGAGCGCGGCAGTGAGCGATCTGCTGAAATGAAGTGAGTATCCTCTGAGCTGGCCCACCAGTTGCCTCAAATTGACACCCCTTCCGCAGCCTGATAAATACCCACCCTGGTGATACCCTCTGACCCGACCCTCGATACCACCCGACGGCGCTTCCTGGGACTGGCAGCCCGGACCCTCGCCACCGGAGTCCTGGGATCTTTAGGAGCCTGCTCTTCCAGCCAGCCGGGCCCCAGCGCCCAAGGCAAAAAGGCGGCTCTGCGACTGGACTGGATTGTAGTGGGAAAACACGCCCCTTATTTCCTGGGTAGGGAACGGGGCTACTATGAATCGGAAGACATCCTGCTCGATATTCAGGGGGGCAAGGGCTCCGGGAACACGGCTCAACTTGTGGCCGCCGGAACCCATCCCTTTGGTTACCTAGATGCGGGTATTTTAATCCGCAGCATCCAGGAAGGCGCCCCTCTGAAATCGATCATGGTGATCAAGCAGAAGACACCCTTTTGCATCGTTTCACTCAAAAAGAGTGGAATCCGTTCCCCCCAGGATCTGGAAGGAAAGTCTCTGGCTGCCACCACCGGGGTCAACGATCCGATCCTCAGTCTGTTACCGGCCCTGATGCAAAAGAACAATGCCGACTTCTCCAGGGTACAGGTGGTTCAGGTCGCCGCCCAGGCCAAGGAAGGGCTGGTATTGACAGGAAGAGTGGATGCCATGACGGGTTCCATTACCGCCCAGCCCCCTGCCTTTGAGGCCCAGGGTCATGACATCGATGTTCTCTCCTACTCGGACTGGGGGATCAATCCCATCTCCAATGTGATGGTTACCCACAACAGTATCCTGCAGGATGACCCCCAACTGGTCAGAGATTTTCTGAGGGCTACCTCCAAAAGTATAGAGGCCTCCTTGAAAAGCCCTGAGGAGGCTGTCGCCGCCCTCAAGAAGGCTTATCCGGAAACCGACGCTCAAGTGGCCCTGCTGCAGCTCCAGCGGTTTTTCACGCTGATCCAGCCCGAGGACACCCCGGCGGTTTTCGGGTATCACGACAGGAGAACCTGGGAAGACCTGCAGGCTTTGCAAATTCAATATCTGGGCCTGAAGGAAAGATGGGATGTGGCCCGATATTTCACCAACGACTTCCTTCCCTAGCTCGCCTAACCGTGCAGCCAGGACTCGCCGCTGCGTTGGGGAACAAATCGACGTTCCAGCACATCGATGAGAAGGAACAGCAAAGCCCCGATCAGGGTCACCACCGTCAGCGCTTCAAAGAGTAGAACGGACTGGAAATTGGCACCTGCTGAGAGAAGCAGATAACCCAGCCCTCTTTCCGAAGCCACCCACTCCGCTACCACCGCACCGATGACCGCCAAGGTAATGGCGATCTTGAGTCCGCCAAATATATTGGGAAGGGCGCTGGGAAAAGTGACCTTGCAAAAGATCTTCACCGGGCTGGCGTTCATCGATCGGATCATCAAGATCGCCTGAGGGTCGACCGATTTTAGCCCGATGATGGTGTTGATAATGATGGGAAAGATGGCAATCAAGACCACCAGCAGGATCTTGGGCGCCCAACCGAAACCGAACCAGATGAGAAACAGGGGTGCGACTGCGATCTTGGGAACAATCTGAGAGAAAACCAATAAGGGGTAAAGGGCGCTCTCCAACGGTTTAGAGTAAACGATCAGGATCGCGCAAGGAACGCCAATGGCCAGGCTCATCACGAATCCAACCAAGATTTCGATGGTCGTGACCTGGGCATGGACCCAGAGAAGACCTAGATCGTTGATCAAGCCCAGGAAGATCTGCGAGGGGGCTGGGAGAATATAGGTGGGCATGTGGAAACTCCAAACCAGGGTTTCCCAAAACCCAACCACGCCGACCATGACCATCAGGGGCAGGACCAGATTCCTGGTCCGATTTCTCTCCGGCTTCTTCATCTCCACGGCCCAAAAGGATTCAGCTGAGATAGTTGTCCCGATACCAGGCTGCGATCTCCTCGCGACTGGTGAACCAGACTTTCTCCTGACTCTTCATATAGGTCAGGATCCGGTCCAGTGTGGGAATCCGGTAAGGCTGACCCACGACATGAGGATGCAGCCCCACGTTCATCATGCGTCCGCTCTTTTCTCCCTCACGATAGAGGGTATCGAATTGGGCTTGGACAATCTCGAAAACGGTTTGAGGAGAATGGAAGTGCCGCATGAATAGAGGATAATCATTGATTTCCGTGGTATAGGGGATCGATAGAATCTGCTTGCTTCCCACCTGAATGGGATAGGGTTGATCGTCATTGACAAAGTCGCAGAAAAACTCAATGCCTTCCTCGACCAGGATCCCCAGAGTATTGACGGTTGGGCTTACCGAGGGTGAGAGCCAACCCTTCGCTTTGCGTCCCACAACCTCTTCATACTCTGCCAGCGTGGCCTGGATATAGGCCTTCTCCGCCTCGCGGTTCCCTGTGAAATTCACCAGCAAATCGTTTTCGACCTGGGAGTGAGCAATCAGTTCCCAGTCACGCTTCTTGAGTTCATCGAGGATCCTGGGAAATCGCTTGCCCAGTGACGTGTTGAGGGTGGCAGTCGCCTGAATCTGGTGTTGGTCAAAGACCTCCAGTATGCGCCAGATGCCAACTCGGTGGCCATATTCTCTCCAGGTATGATTGACGAAATCGGGCACCCCTTCCGGCAGCGGGATGGGGAGCAAGTTGGGTCCGCCCGGATAGGAAAGCTTTCCCTTCTCGGGAACAGGATCCCAGCATTCCACATTGACGGTGAGGACCACAGCGATGCGGGCATCGTTGGGCCACTTGAGGGGCTTTCGATCAACGATGGGAGAGTACTCGTAGTGAAATTCCATGGGGCTCATTCTATGACTCCAGACACGCTTACAAAACTCCCCAGCTCTTTGCATGGTCTACGGCGACATGGATGATGGGTCGTTCCTCTAGGACCATCTCTTGATACTGAGGATATTTCATGCGCAGGAGATGGACACCTTTTTTATGTCGTGGGCCTCGGGTGAGTATCTTTGCCCTCCCTCGAATCAGAACATAGGCCAGCCGCGACCAATCTTCTTCGTATCGATCGACGACCATGGAAACATAGGAATTTTCACGAATGTTTCTGACCCTTTCCAGCAGGAGAGGCGCGATTTTTTTGGGCTTCGCGTCAATGGAAGAGTATACATCCGCATCCTCAAAGGCATAGCAGATGGGTACAACCAAGGGGTGTCCCCTGGCGTCGGTGGTTGCCAAATGGGCCACCCGCCCAGCGCTTAGAAATTCCTTCTGCCTTTGGTTTAAAACAGGTCCTTTGGACAAGATAGGAACTACCGGGCAAGCTCCCGGAGCTGCTCCATCCATTCAATCATTTTATCCACCGAGTCGGCACCCGGCGAGAATTGTACGTCAAACAGCAGATCCGTGGCACCCAGCTCTTGGGTTGCCGCAATGTCCAATTTGATCTGCTCGAGCGTCCCCGTGAAATCGGCACGCTCGTTCTCTATCGGGGAATCTGAGATCTCGAGGTTGGCCCGAACAAGAAGATCCAGCTTCTCGGGATCGCGGCCGAACTCCTGGGCCATTTCTTTGATGCCCTCGAACATCTGAGCCACTCCACCCAGGGGAATTCCCACCGGCATCCAGCCATCGCTGTATTGGGCCACTCGCCGCAGAGCGGCCGGAACATAGGCGGCCATAAAGATGGGCGGGCGCGGTTTCTGAACGGGCTTGGGACCTATAAACGATTTGGGGATGCGGTAGTACTCTCCCTCGAATTCCACCGGATCTGTGGTCCAAATCGCTTCCAAGACCTGAAGGCTTTCATCTGCCCGCTTGCCCCGAGTCTTGATGGAAGTACCGACAGCATCGTACTCATCGGGTGACCATCCATTTCCAAAGCCAACCTGCAAGCGCCCTCCTGAAAGAACATCAAGCGTACTCAAGCGCCGCGCCAAAAGGGTCGGGTTATAGAAGGGAATGTTGAGGACGCTGGTTCCCAAGCTGATTTTCGTCGTGTGAGCGGCAACAAAGGTGAGTGTCTCCAGTGGGTCCAACACGTTTTTGTATAGCTCGGGCAAGGTGCCATCCCCCACCGGATAAGGGGACTGAGGATCAACCGGCCAGAGCACTCGATCCAGTACCCACAAACTGTCAAAGCCAAGGTCTTCCGCACCTTTGGCCACCCGAATCAGGGCCTCAGCCCCTGCTAAAGGGCCGACTTGGGGTAAAGCAAATCCTAAACGCATCATTTCTCCTTTCTTACTACTCCTTCGTGGTTATCAACTTGAAGCTAACTCCTGTCGCCGTGTCCCGTCCTCAATCAAAGGAACCACCCGCTCATAGAACAACTCGAGCTGCTCCAGCTCATCAGCCAGGGGCCATAGAAAAACTCGTTGGGCCCCGGCGGCGGCATAAGCCGTCAATTTCTTCGCACACTCCTCCGGGGGGCCGATGGGCAGCCGTTCCCGCAACTCCTCAAGGGGACGGTTCAAGGTTGGCCCAAGCACTGAGGAAAGAATCTGCTCCGCTTTGGAGGGGTCTTCGGTGAGGTACATCCACAGGGTGGCGATACCATTGGGAAAGGATTCAGATTCTTTTCCGACCAGAGCGAGTTGTTGGGAAAGATAGACAAGACTTTCTGCAAATCCCTCGGGTGGTGAACACCATATTCCATTCTCCTCCAAGAATGTTATGGATTTTCTAAAAAAGCAAGAGGCTACATCTCTTTAGTGGATGGATTTGTAACACTTACCCAAGCAAGATTGACGCAGGGAGATGCTATTGTATGCTGAGGTGAAAGGCCCACTTATGAAGGTTGTCTCGATTGCAGTAGCCGTTATTTGCACCGTATTGATTTTCGTAATTCCCCGTTGGACAGGCGCTCTTGCCGATATCCTCAATCTATTCCTCGGCATCTTGACGGGTGTGGTCTGGTTTGTCGTGCTCCTATGGTCCATGGGTACCCTGAGGGACACTGAATAGAGAATCGATTGCGGGGGAGAAATCAGGAGGGTGAGGAGGCAGGCGATCTTACTCGGCTTGCTGGCATGCGCATTCCTGGGGCGGGTGCTGGGCCAGGTCGCTGTTGCGCTCCTTGAGCCCGACTGGTTGCCCCCCATGCAGGACTGGTACTCGGGTCTGCTCCCCTACTCGATCCTACTCCTTATTCAGGTAGCCCTATTGGCACTTCAGGCACGCATTTCCTGGGACCTCTGGCACGGATCCGGATTTTTCACCCAACGCTATCCACGCTTTGGTTTTGGGCTCGGCTGGTTCAGCTACGGATACTTCGCGGTTATGGTGATCCGCTACGTGATCACCATGGCCTTCTTCCCGGAACGGCGCTGGTTGGGCAGCGGTACGATTCCCATCGTTTTCCATTGGGTCCTGGCCGCCTATCTCTTGACCTGGAGCCGCTTCCACAACCCATCCCACGGAGGTCTACATGCTGACACGACGTGAATTACTCAAACGGGCCACTCGGGCCGGAATCGCCGCTGCACTGATGCCGGCTGCCTGCACCGTACCGCCTCGAGAGCCAGACGGCGTCTGGGTCAACGACGTCCATTCCCAGCTCAATCGTACCCGTGTGCTGGGTATCGAGCGTCCCACAAATATCGAGGCCCTGAAAGCTCTTGTGATTCGAGCTGGCAACCAGGAGCGCAGTATTTCCGTCATGGGGGGCCGTCACGCCATGGGAGGACAACAGTTCGGCAGCGACACCTTCCTCATCGATATGAATGGCATGCAGGGTATCCACGAGTTTGACGCGCAGAAGGGCGAGGTCGAGATCGGTGCGGGAATGCAGTGGCCGGAATTGATTGCGGAGTTGCTGGAACTTCAGCGCGGCCGTGAGCGCCCGTGGGGAATTGTCCAGAAACAGACCGGCGCCGACCGCCTCAGTATCGGCGGTGCGCTGGCAGCTAACGTGCACAGTCGTGGCCTAAGTTACCAGCCCATCGTGCAAGACGTGGAAGCCTTCACCCTCATCGACGCAAGAGGCGAAATCCTCCGCTGCAGCCGTCAGGAAAATACCGAGCTCTTTCAATTGACCATCGGTGGCTACGGCCTCTTTGGTGTCATTGCCACCGTGCGACTCCGACTGGCGCCCCGACAAAAGATCGAGCGGGTGGTTGAGGTGACCGATGTTTCAGGCATCGCCAGCCGCTTTGAGGAACGCATTGAGCAGGGCTTTCTGTTCGGAGACTTCCAGTATTCAACCGACGTCCAATCGGAGTCGCTGCTCCGGCAAGGCGTCTTCTCCTGTTATCGACCCGTGGACCCTGATACACCGGTGCCGGAATCCCAACACGCTCTCAGCCGTGACAACTGGTTGAGTCTTCTCGAGCTGGGACACCTGAACCGGGCCGAGGCTTTCAATCAATACTCCTCGTATTATCTGGGGACCAACGGCCAGGTCTACTGGTCCGATACCCATCAGCTCTCCACCTACATTGACGACTATCATTTCGAGCTGGGCAGACGAATCGGTGCGCTGTCGGAGGGCACGGAAATGATCACCGAGATTGACGTCCCTCGTAACGCCCTGGCCCCTTTCCTGGAGGAGGTGCGAGCGGACTTTATCGAAAACAATGTCAACCTGATTTATGGGACCATCCGGATGATTGAACGCGACGACGAGACTTTCCTGGCCTGGGCCCGAGAACCCTGGGCCTGTATCATCTTCAATCTGCACACCGCCCATGACGCCGAGTCACTGGATCGAACGGCCGAACACTTCCGAAGACTGATCGAGAGAGGCCGTGCTTACGGTGGCACCTACTATTTGACCTACCACCGCTGGGCAACGCGCGATCAACTGCTGGCCTGCTACCCGCGATTTCCGGAATTCCTTCAGTTGAAACTCCAACACGACCCGCAGGAGCTTTTCCAGAGCGACTGGTATCGCCACTACCGCGCCCTCTTCTCCGGCTGAGAAAATGGTAGTCGGCGGGCTTGACGGGGTGGGCTCCCCCGTCCTCTAATGGCCGTCATGAATTACTATTCCAGTCGAATCTGGATGGCGTTTGCACTGAGTCTTTTGACTGCTTCGGCAGAGGCCCGGGTCGTTCGGGTTGAAGTGACCGCTCGAGAGACGGTTCTAGGTGATCAATCCTTTGGGCTGCCAGGCTCCTATGAGAAACTCTCGGGCAAAGTCCACTTTGCTCTGGACCCCACGCAGGCCCTCAACCAGCTCGTCACGGACATCGAAAGGGCTCCTCGGAACGACCAGGGAGAGGTCGAATTTTCCGCCGACTTCTACCTGCTAAAACCGTTGAGGATGGAACGCAGCAATGGGGCAGTGCTGTTTGACGTGGTCAACCGCGGACGCAAGACCACGCTCGGAACCTTTAATTGGGCCTCTCGGAGTTTGGATCCCAAGACGCAAGAGGACTTTGGAGACGGATTCCTTCTGCGCCAAGGCTTTGTGCTGCTGTGGCTGGGCTGGCAAATTGATCCACCCCTCAGAGAGGGCCTGATGCGCCTCTATGCTCCTTCCGCGGAAGAGCCGGGTGGACCCATTCGCGGCCTGGTCCGCAGCGACTTCGTGGTGAGGGAGAAGGTTTACCATCACTCGCTGGCGGATCGAAATCACTCAGCCTACCCAGTTGCTGACCCCCAGGCGCAGGAGAATGTCATGACGGTCCGAGAGGGGACCGAAGCAGCTCGTCAGCCCATCGCTCGCTGGCGATGGAAGTTTGCCCGGCTTGAAGAGGGAAAGCCTGTGGAGGATCCCACCCATGTCACTCTGGAGGGTGGCTTCGAGCCCGGCAAGATCTATGAGGTGGTTTACCTGTCACAGGATCCGCCCCTTGTGGGACTGGGATTGGCGGCTGTCCGAGACATGATCTCCTTTCTCAAGTACGGTGCCACCCAACCGCTGTCGATCGCCGCTGGATCAGTAGACCGTGCCCTGGGCTTCGGCGCCTCGCAAAGCGGGCGCTTTCTTCGGACCTTTCTCTACCATGGATTTAACCAGGACGAAGCTGGCAGGAAAGTCTTTGACGGTGTAATAGGGATGGAATGGGATACCGTCGAGTGGCTTTCCGCTGGCATTTTTATGTTCTTTTATTTCAATTCCATCAGGATTATTAGAACCCACTTGATGCAAGGAAATCATGTGCATCCACACCAAGGTTACCATCACGAGAGGTATGCCAATGACATGCAAGGCAAAGAAGCGATGTAAGGTAGCATCGGCAATAGTATAATCACCGCGTATCCACAAGGCTAAGGAATCACCGACCCAGGGTATAGCGCCAAACAGGGAAATAATAACTTGTGCACCCCAATATGACATTTGTCCCCAAGGCAAGAGATAACCAAAAAATGCTTCTGCCATTAAACATACATATAACAACATACCAAAGGTCCAGAGTAATTCTCTTGGCTTTTGGT
>JACZQQ010000110.1 GCA_022545645.1 Acidobacteriota bacterium
CTACGTGTTTATCGTAGGACGTCTGCCAGAAGAGACTTAGAGAGATTAGGGATCCCTAATCTCTCTGAGAAATTCCAAATTTCAAATCATAAATCATAAACAAATTCCAAATTCTAAATTCTAAATTCCAAACCTCTGAGTCTGACTTCTCGGACTCTTTTAAACCGAAGTTGTTTGTGATTTGGAATTTGTGATTTGGAATTTGTTTGGAATTTGGGATTTAGGATTTAGGATTTCCGGCCGGCGGCCGGCGATTTGGGATTTATGATTTCTCTTAGTCTAGGACTCCTTCTTTTTTCCATTCCTGGATGGTCTCTTCATCGTATCCCAGAAGATCCTTCAGGATGGCCTCGGTATCCTGGCCCAGCTTGGAAGGAAGTGCGAGAGGATCGTCACTCATTCCACCGAATCGAAGGGCACTGCGGGGGACCTCCATGGGCCCGAAGGAGGAGACGGGAAAGTGCTCAAAATAGTTGCGGTGGCGCAGTTGAGGATCCTCCATCAGATCGGCACCGTTTTCGACCACGCCGGCCGCAATACCCTCTTCCTGCAGCTTCTTCATCACCTCTTCGGGAGACCGCTCCTGGGTCCATTCCTCCACGATTTGATCCAGCTCCGAGACATGCTTGGAGCGGGCCTCCTGTCCTGCAAACTTGGGGGAGGCAGAAAGATCCTCTCGTCCCACAATTCGGCAGAACTTCTGCCACTCCTCATCGGTGGTGATGGAAAGAACACACCAACGGTCATCGCCTTGACAGCGGTAACATCCATGGGGAAAGGCGGTGGGATGGTGGTTGCCTCGTGGTTCTGGATCTTTGCCATTCACGGACATCTCCAGGTAGCTCACACCCAAAGCATAGGCAGCGGCCTCGGCTTGGGCCAGATCGATGGTGACCCCCTTTTGAGTGACCCGACGACGAAGCAGTGCGGCCACCAGCAGCGTGGGAGCCATAATGAAACTCAAATGATCCGGATAAACTCCCTGGCTGCCAATGGGACGCGGCTGATCGGGGTGGTTCCACAGATAGGTCATGCCGGAGTAAGCGGTGAGATTAAACCCCCAGGTTCCGTACCAGCTCTTGGGCCCCTTCTCTCCCAGTCCGGGCAACCTGAGAATAATAATTCCCGGGTTGACCTGCCTGAGTTCTTCCTCGCCCAGGCCCAATCGCGTCAGGACTCCAGGGCGAAAGTTCTCCAGCACCGCATCCGAACAGGAGGTCAACTTCTTGATGATTTCCACTCCGGCCGGATGCTTGAGATTCACGGTGAGGGATCGGACTCCCAGGTTGCACTCGATGAAGCGGGCCGAAGAATCCAGGTCCTTGCCGAAGTGGCGAAAGGTGTCCAGCCCACCGGTTGCAGACTCCACTTTGATCACCTCTGCACCGTGCTGAGCCAGAAGGCGTCCCGCGTAGGGACCGGCATAGGCATTGGTGAAGGCGATGATCCGGATGCCCTTTAAGATCTGGTTGGTGCTTTGCGCGCTCATATCACCCCTTCCGAGGCCAGGTGATCCAACGCCTGCTGGTCCAGATCCAGCTCCTGGCCGAAGACTTCCTCATTATGCTGGCCCAGCGTAGGTGCTGGAGCTGCGGGTTTGGGGCGCTCGCCGTCGACCGTGAAGGGCACACCTGGCTGTTGGTACTCGCCAATCTCAGGATGGGTCACTGAGGTGAAGAATTCCCGGGCCTGGATGTGAGGATCCTTTTGAAAATCCGATGGGGTATTGACGGGAAGACCGGGAACCCCCCGTTTTTGCAACAGGTGGGCCAGCTCTTCCTTTTTGTACCGAGAGGTAAAGGACTCCAAAAGCGGATTGAGCCAATCGGCATGGGCGCGGCGCTCCGTGTCCGTCTTCCAACGGGGATCATCCAACTCGGGTGGATGATCCTCCCATATCTCGAGAAGAATTGGCCAATGGCGATGGGTTGCAAAAAGGGCAATGTATCCATCCTGGCAGCGAAAGAGGTTGGCCGGTGCCACATGCTGGTGTTGGCTTCCCGCTCGTTTCACCAATTTCCCTTCTGCCGAATAGGTGAAAGCAACATGTTCGTGGATGGCAAGACTGGCCTGAATCGAGGTATCAATGTGGACTCCCTTTCCCTGCTCTTCTCGTCTCCACAGCGCCAGCATCACTCCGTAGGCAGCGTAGAGGCTGGCGTAGTAGTAGGATTGGGTCTCGGGCGGCATGCAAGGGGGCAACTCAGGATCTCCGCTGACGTACAGCAGTCCGCTCATGGCGGTGGTCACGATGTCGGGAGATTTAAAGTGGGAGTAAGGTCCGCTTTGTCCAAAACCTGAGAGAGAAACAAGAATGAGCTTGGGCTGGCGCTCTGTGAGAACGGAATAGCCCAGGTTGAGCTTCTCCAGGTAGTCGGGACCCGAGCTCTCCAAAACAACATCCACCCGCTGGAGAAGATCGAGGAACAGGTTTCGTCCTGCCGGACAGGTGAGATCCAGGGTGATTCCCCGCTTACCAGCATTGAGGTAGGCGAAGGAAAGACTGGTTTCACCGTCACTGCGTCCCTGGGCGAAGGGTGGCTCACGGCGCAGGTCATCGCCCCCGGGAGGCTCGACCTTGATCACCTCCATACCCAGGTCGCACAGGAACTTTCCGCAAAAAGCTCCCTTGGCGGAACTGATATCCAGAACCCGGTAGCCCGATAGCAAGGACCTAGCCATCAATGTCGGCTGCGTTTCTTCAGTAGGTTCCGGGCCAGCCGCCAGCGCAGAACCTCAGTAGCACCTTCCGTAATCCGGATGCTGCGAAGCTGCCGGTACATCCACTCCAGTGGCAACTCTTTGGTGAGCCCCATCCCTCCAAAGACCTGGATGGCCCGATCGACGACCCGGCTGGCCATCTCCGTACAGGTGATCTTCACCATATAGGAGGTGTCGCGAACATTCTCGCCCCGATCGTAGCGCCAGGCGCACTCATGAACCATGAGCCGCGCCGCATGAACCTCCATGGCCGAGTCCGCGATCATAAACTGTATGATCTGCCGTTCGGAAAGAGGCTTTCCGAAAGTGATGCGAACCTGGGAATAATCCATCATCATTTCCAGGGCCCGCTGGGCCATCCCCACGCTCTGGGCGCCGTGGCATCGAACCCGCCCATCGGTGAGCCATTCCTGAGTCATGGCAAATCCTCCGCCCACCTCCCCCAGAACGTTGGCCACAGGAACCCGCACATTGTCGAACACGATCTCCCAGGGAGAATCTCCCATCATGGTCGGCTGCTGGCGTGTCAAATTCACTCCCGGGGTATCCAGGTCCACCAGAAACGAGGTGATCCCCCCCCGGGCACGTTTCTCCGGGTCCGTCAAAGCCCACACCTGTGCGAATTGGGAGTAACCTGCGCCACTGATAAAGCGCTTGGTTCCGCTAATGATGAAGTCGTCTCCATCGCGGACGGCACGGGTTTGCATGGCCGCCGGGTCAGAGCCGGCATCAGGCTCGGTCAGTGCAAAGCACATCCTCTTCTCCCCGTTCAATACCGGGTGAAGGTACTTTTCCTTCTGCTCACCCTTGCAGTACAACAGGGGAGGGCGGACATCCGGACCAAAGATCTCATTGATTCGGTAGGGGATCACCACGGTTCGACCGAGCTCTTCTGAGATGACACAGCGAGTCAGAAGATCCAGGTCAGCCCCGCCGTATTCCTTGGGAATATCCAGCAGCCATAGACCTATGGACTTGGCCTTCTTCTGCAGGGGGCGGAGATACTTATCCGGCATGGCCTCCGCTTCAGGACGGTACTCTGGCTCCAACGGAATCAGCTCTTCGTCTACAAAACGCCGAACCGTTTCCTTTAAGAGCAGCTGCTCGTCAGAGAGATTGAAATCCATACCGATTGCCCCACTTAAGCATCGCGGTTATAGGATTCAAGCCCCGGGCGATATTTCTTTTCCTTCACGAACTGGTCAATCCCTTTGTTTCGGCCTTTTTCCGGATCAGTGGCCTGAAGTGCGACGATCTTGGCGCCAATGTACTCTTCAGCCAACGTGTAGTCCATGTTGCGGCAGGTTTTAAAAACCTCCTTGGTTGCCCGAAGGGCGGCAGGATTCTTCTCCATCAGCTTCTGGCACAGCTTCACGGTCTCCTCACGCAATTTCTCGCGGGGAACAGCGAAGGTCACCAGCCTCATCTCCGCAGCCTGCTTTCCATCGAAGGTGTCCCCGGTCATACTGTAGTAAAGGGCATCCCGATAACTCATGGCATCAGCGATCACCCGGCTGACCAGCCCACCAGGGAAAATTCCAAAGTTGATTTCGCTCAGACCAAAGATGGCATCCTCGGCAGCGATGGCAATATCGCAGGCAATCAACTGAGTGAAACCTCCACCAAAGCAATAGCCGTTGACCATGGCTATGGTCGGCTTGGGAAACGTCAGCAGGCTTCGCCAGCGCCACTCATGGGTGGCCCATTCGGCACGCCGCCGCTCAGCCGGCTTGTCATCCAGTTCACGGAAAAATTCCTTGAGATCCTGACCGGCACACCAGCTATCCCCGGCACCCGTGAGTACCAATACCCGGGTCTCGTCATCCGATTCCAGCTCAATGAGGACATCCACCATCTCAAAATGGAGCTGAGGACTCATGGCATTGCGCTTCTCTGGACGATTGAGGATGACCCAGGTGATGCCATTCTCTTTCTCAACCTTGACCGTCTTATAAACCTTCTTGGTCATTCACGTTACCTCCCTGTCTGATTTTGGGCCGGAGTATATTGAGCCCCCCTGGGTGTGTCAAGATGACATAGCCCGCGTCGGCCTTGACAATTTCACAGGCCAGTTCCAGTATTTAGTTTCGACATTCACCATTGCCTGACTTAGCACGGATGCCCATGACCCAGCAGGAAATTTTCGTTGCCCGCAGTTCGGAGCTCAAGGAAAGGGATCGTAAGATCGTCCCACACGGAAACACCGAAATTGGGGTGTACCGCGCCAACGGGAAATTGTACGCCTACCAAAATCTGTGTGCTCATCAGGGAGGTCCCGCCTGTGAAGGGCTTCTGATGCCCAAGGTCGAGGAGGTCATTGCCAGGGATCAGACCTATCAGGGGCAAAAGTTCAACTATGAAAAACTTCACATCGTCTGTCCCTGGCATGGGTGGGAGTACGATCTTCAGACGGGAGAAATGGTAGCGGATCGCAAGTTCCGCCTGAAGAAATATGAGGTGGTGGAAAGAGGGGAGGAAATTTATGTCCTGGCATGAACTCCCCACCAGCGATATCCACAAAATGGCGGTCGAGGAACTGGACACCTCCAAACTCCTCACCAACGCAGCCAGACAGCGGGATGAGCGGAATTACAAGGACCTTCTGATCATAGACGTGGACTGTCATCACTATGAAAATGAGTCGCTGCGGGAGATCGTCGAGTATATCGAAGATCCTGTCATGAAACATGCTGCCCAGATGGCCACCACCGGGGGTACCGGGGTGCAGACTTCTTTTTTGCCGGGCCTGGTCGGTTATCAGGACATTGCGGGACGGGTCACCCGTTATCCCTTGCGAAAGAGTGAAAAGACTCCAGCCGGCAAGGTCCATCGCGACGTGACCCTCACCCTTCGATGGATGGACGCCATGGGAGTGGACTATGTCTGCCTCTTTCCCACACCGATGCTGGCCATGGGCTCACACCCCCAGAAGGAGGTGGAAGTCAACATGGCGCGTGCTTACAACCGTTGGCTTACTGAGAATATTCTCTACACTGAGTCCCGCATCAAGTCGATGCTCTATTTGCCCTTCAACGATCCTGATGCCACCTACAAAATGGTCCAGGACTTCGGAGACAAAAAGGGGGTGGTTGGCTTCATGGTGACGGCCGTGAGATACGCTCAGGTCTACGACAACGCCTACATGAAGACTTATTCCCTGCTCGAGGAATTGGGTAAGCCGCTCGCTTTCCATGCCGGTTACAACTGGTCGGACCCCATCCTTGCCACCACCAACCGGTTCATCGCCACCCACGCCTTGGGTTTTACCTTTTTCAATATCGTTCACTGCGCCAACTGGATTGTCAACGGACTGCCGGTACGCTTCCCCAAGCTGAAGGTAATCTGGATTGAATCGGGCATCGCCTGGATTCCCTGGCTGATGCAGCGGCTGGACAATGACTACAAGATGCGCAGTTCGGAGTGCCCTTCTCTCAAGAAGCTGCCCAGCGAGTATATGCGCGAGATGTATTACACCTCCCAGCCCATGGAGATGCCGGATGACTTGAGCGTCCTGGAGACCACCTTCAAGATGATGAATGCGGAGACTCAGCTCTTGTGGGCCTCCGATTACCCCCACTGGGACATGGACCTACCCAGCAAAATTTACGATCTGCCCATCCTTTCCGAGCAGGCCAAGCGCAACATTCTGGGCGAGAATGCCCGCGGCCTTTTCAACCTGGATACCAACGACCGATTTCCCAAGTGACCCCCTCTAGCCGGCTTGACAAGTCCGCGGCTTTGGCCTCAATATACGCAGGAAAATTCGTTTCGTTTAAGCGCTTACCATACGAACTTCGGAGGGTTGTGATGAGTAGAAAACGGGTCATTCCTTTCACTTTCCTAACGCTCGGGCTGCTCTTGCCTGCTCCTGGCCTGTCCCAGGACTATACCGCTTTGGTAGAAGACATGGGCTATGCCGACACGATCTTGGTGAATGGAAAGATCGTCAGCATGGATGACCGGAGCAACGTCCCCAATACCCCGGGAAATATCTTTGAAGCGATGGCCATCAAGGGGAAAAGGATCATGGCCCTGGGAACTCATGAGCAAATGCAGAGGCTGGCCGGGTCCAGAACCCAGACCGTAGACATGGGCCAAAGGACCGTTATCCCAGGCTTGATTCAAACTCACTACCACCTTTTTACGGGTGCCGCCAGAAAATATGGCCCTCAGTTCGGGCTCACCGATCCCAGCGTCAAGCTGACCGTGGTGGCAGAGACCACGCCCGAGGCCACCGCCAAGAGGATCCGGGACATCATCACCAATGCCATCCGAACCCAGAACATTGCCCGGGGACAGTGGATCAGCGTGGCTGTCCAGGAGGGTAAAGAGAATCTTCCAGGCACCAACCGCACTTGGTTTTATGTCGGAAAACTCAACAGAAGACAGTTGGATGCAGCGACTCCGAACCATCCTGTGATGGTTTGGGGAGGGATTGGTGGATACTTTAACTCAGTGGCGATTGAAGAATTCAAGGAAGTTTTCCCCGACTGGGAAGACAGCACCAACTTGGAAACCGGTCCCGGATCCGCTCTCAACGGCTATTTCGCAGTTCCCGAACAGGGCGCACTGACCTTTGAATATTGGTGGAAAGACAAGCCTCTTTCCGATTTAGCGGAAGTGATGCGACTGCAGGGCTTGGATGTGATCAGAGCCGGTATCACCACCGTAGCCACCCGCCTTTTGTATCCCAGAACCGTGGCTGCCTACAGTCTGTTGAACCGGGAGGGACAGCTGCCACACCGTCTCGCCTATTACATCGAATCGCAGAGAGGAAACCTTTTCAGCCGCAAGACCATCAACGAATTCTATCGAGGGTACGGGGCTCCCTGGACGGACCATGCCCATGGAGGGGAGATGATGTGGCTCAACGGGATGTGCCACGAGATATGGGATTCCACCCAAAACAACATCTGCATGGGTCCCGATCTATCCGCACCTGAGGACATCAAGGCCCGCGAGCGCTGCCCCAATCCAGACCTCAAGGCCTGGGTCGCCCTTCGGGCCGGGCTCATCAATGGATGGCGTGCGGCGGGGGTTCACGGGACTTCCCCCCACGGGGTGAGACTTTACATCCAGATGCTGGAAGAGGCCATGAGGGAAGCGAATTTCTCCGTCGAGTATGTGAGAGATCTCAGGCTGACCCTGGAACACAATCAGGTGTTGGGAAACGTGCCTGACGTCATGGAAGCCATCAAGAAGTACGGCATCATTCTCAATGTCAACACCGGCTATCTGGCTGAGGTGCCGAAGCTGATCGAGGATTATGGTGAGGAACTGAGAAAGTTTGCCATGCCCGTCAAAACCTGGATCGAGGATGGAATACGGGTGACCTTCGAGGCCCGCGGGACTGATTTTTGGACTCCCATCCATACGCTGGTGACCCGGGAAACAGCGGTCAGCAGGGTCTACCCGGAGTCGGTGGTCCTGCTTCCTGAAGAAGCAATCGACCGCGTCACGGCTCTGAAGATGGCCACCACCTGGGCTTCTGAATATATGCTGGCCGAGGATACCATCGGCACGCTGGAGCCGGGAAAGTACGCAGACTTTGCGGTGCTGGACAGAGACTATTTCACCATCCCGGTGGATGATATTCCCAATATGAAGTCGGTCATGACGGGTCTCAACGGCAAGATCGTCTACGACAACAGCTCGGGCCAGGATCGGTTCCCCGAGTGAAAAAAGGAAGAGTTTAGGGACAGGCTTAAGCCTGTCCCTAAACTCTTCTCCCTCCTTTACAGCTCCCGTGCAATCACCCCATGAAATTTCTCCACCTGCTCAGGCGGCTGAGGCCGGGTAAGGAAGCTGATCAGAACGAACAAAAACACGTTGACGAAAAA
>JACZQQ010000315.1 GCA_022545645.1 Acidobacteriota bacterium
TTAGCCTCGTTGATTTTGAGCTCCGCTTTCAGCAGGTCGGGCTTCCAGCAGTTGGTAAATTCCAACCGGAACTCCTCGGTTTCCTTCTCGTGCTCTCTCTGCAACCTCTCCGTCGCCGTACTGAATAGCCTGAGTCAGAATATAAGTGGGCTGTTGAGATTGTCCCTCAGGAGGTTTTCGGTCGTCGGTCATGAACGGGTCAGTTTAGCATAGGCGGGAAACTGTTGCATCCCACGGATAACGCGGATGGAACACGGATGAGGACGGATTCTTTCGGAAGGGATAGAATGGTTCATCGAGGTCATTGTGGCAACTGAACCATTCACGGAAAATCGGAGAGAGGCCGCCTTCGTTCTCTCAGGGTGTGAGTCCTTTAAATCGGGGTTCAGTTCAAAGGCGATCAGTCAGATTTTCGAACGCTGTGGTCCCCAGGGGTAGTTCTCTTCTCCCAGGACGAACCCGATGAAAGCGAGGGTGAACAGGCCGGCCGCTGTGTTCACAACCAGATCTACGAGTCCAAAATAACGATTGGGCAGCATCCACTGGAGGGTTTCGTCGCCCAGACCAATAAGCGCCACAAGAGCCAGGGTCCAGATATAAAGAAAGCGACCCCTGATCGTGAACCGTAAAGCGTCAAAAACGAGAACGGTAAGAGGAGCGTATTGGAAAAAATGGAAACGTTTAGCCGGGATCGTGAGTATCTGTAAAGAAAAGGCCACGCCAAGACAGATCAGCGTAAAAGACAAATAAACTCCCCAGACTCTGGGCAGGGAGAAAATGATAAATAGAAGCAAAATCACACCCACCGGAACAAACGCCAGGTTCATGCGACTGGACACTGAGTCCGGGCCAATCCGGTTACTGTAGAACATAAAGATGTCGTAGGCGATGGTAAGCGTAGCATAGAGAAACACCGTATAGGCCGCCACAGCAATCCATGCTTTCCGGGCCGAGGAAAAGATCCCACGTTCAATAGCCATAAATGGACTTCGCTTCAGCTTGGCCTCAATGAATTTGTGGTCCGAGGCCCTTCATCTCAAAGTGAACCCACCGACTCCACTCACGAGGATCATTGTCGATGGAGATCCGTATCTTGCCGGGGCTGTAAAGCGACAAATAAGTGTCCCAGTATTCCTGGGGGAAAGGCCCGAACACCTTTTCGTTTCCTTGAACCCTGATTGAGCCTGTCAGGTGATAAGCCTCTTCTCCGACCTCGTATTCAATCACATAGGGCACGTCGGCTTCCCCCGACCAGCGTATTATCGCCGCCCCGGACCCTGTGTTGTAGGTCAGCACCGCACCGTCGGTTGGTGAAATCACCTCAGGGGGTGAGGGCACGCCGGAATAGTCCGCCCTCTTCTGTCTGCTTTGCAAATATTCCCTGGTCCTCTGGTACCAGGACTTTTGGGTGTAACGTTGGGGTGGGGGAGGTTTCACCTTGTCTTGGTGCAGGATCCAGTCCATCAGAAGCTTCCGGAGCTCATTCGCTTTCTCAGGATATTCTTCTACGACGTTCTCTCGCTCCAACGGGTCCTCGGTCAGGTTGTAAAGCTCAAAGCGCGTGGGGTTGTCCAGATAATAGTAGTGGATCAGCTTCCAGGTCCCGGTTCTCACTGCCCGGATCCGATCGGTAACGTTTTCGGGATCGGGCTCCTGGTAACCGGCGCGCGAGGTCTGGATAAAGGCGACGCGGTGCTGGGATTCCTGCCCATTAATGACCGGCATGAGGGAGCGGCCTTCAAGATAGTCCGGTGTGGAAATCCCCAATAAGTCTAAAACGGTGGGCATCACGTCGATTCCTCGCACCTGGGTCCTTATGACTCCTCCTGAAGGGATTTTCTTGGGGAAGAAGATGAGAAATGGGATGTTCACGATCTCGTCATAAAGGTGGGCTTCTCGGCTGGTCGAAGCGTGGCCTACAAAACCGTGCTCCAGCAGTTCTTCGCCGTGATCGGCGCCGATAATAATGAGGGTGTTTTCCAGCAAACCCAGTCGTTCCAGCGTCTTGACCGTTCGTTCGATCTCCCTGTCCAACAGCGCCAGCTCGCCATCATAAAGGGCGTGCATAGGCTCCCTATCTTCGGGCTCAAAGGGCACGGTTCCGTCCTTTTTAATGATCATGTTCTGGTAAACCGTGGACATCACTCTCTGGCGAGAGGCTTCATTTTGAAACATTTCCGGCCTGAAGTAGGACAAAAAACCATCGCTCTCCCGCTGATCGCCATTGTAGGGAAGATGGGGCTGCAGAAACTGGTAGAAGAGAAAGAATCGACCTTCGCTGCCGTGCTCTTCCAGCCATTGTGCCGGATGCATTGCGGTGACACTGTCGAAGCCCAGGTTGGAATGGTTCTCGGTTCCCTGCCATCCTCCCAGGCGTGGGACTCGATAGCCGTATTCCCTCAGAATCTCGATGGGTGTGATCCAGCCTGGGTCAATCCTGCGGCCGCGGGTCTCGACCT
>JACZQQ010000111.1 GCA_022545645.1 Acidobacteriota bacterium
CCCAACATCCCAAGCCATCCTACAAACCAGAGAACGCGTGTAAATCTTGTCAATTTCAGCACTTGTTATATCTCTTATGAAATGTAGGGGAATGCCTAGTTGAGCCAGGGCTCGATCACTTCCCGCAAGTCCCTGAGGTCGGATTGTGAAACCAAGCCACAGCTTGCCTCCAGCTGTTGGAGTGCTTCTCGGTTTTGCTCCAAGACATAGAAGGCCTGGGCCAGATGAGCATGAATGTGACATTGCTGGCTGGAGGTTAAGACCCGTTCTGATTGATCCAAGAATTGCGATTCGAAGGTGATCAACTCAGAATATTTCAGCTCTCTGGCCAGCTCACTCCCATAGTTCCGGACCCGGTCGATCAATTTTGTGCGGACCCTTTCCAGCTCTTCCGTCGTTTCGTATGGGGTAGAGAGTTCAATGCCTGTTGCCAGGACGGTACAGGACTCCCACATCAAACGGTCTTTTAAGTCCCAGGGTGCTTCCGGAAGGTGGAACCGCTCCACGATGCCGTGAAGAACATCGCTATACTCCTCAAAGGGCTCGTACAAGCTGGCCACATACTTCGGCTTGCTCGCTCCCTTCTCAAGATGGCCTCTGAGTTTGTCTGAGCTATCCAGCAGCTCTTCAAGATCAGAAAGTGAGGGTTGGTCCTGGGGCAAAAGCCTTTCCAATTCTTCTCTGAAGGCGTAAAAGTCACTGAAGGCAGCTCCAAAATCAGTCAACAGTTCATGCACCTCTCTCAGGGATTCCTCGGACGCTGTAGCCCGGTGGACTTCAACGGCATCTCGCAAAGTAGCTTCCAGCACGGCACTCAGATGTTGAGTGAGCTGGGGATACTCCAAGGCAATGGCTACGGTTAACCTCACAAATTCTTGAACATAAGCAGGAGAAAGGGACGGATCGGACATATCCACACACGACCTGGCCGCCAGATGAAGGCTAACCGGGTCCTCAGGCTCTTCCTGGACTTGACGGATCACCCCGTAAACGATCCTGAAATCACTCAAAGATCTCTCTAAAACCGCCTGATGTATCGGTTCATCGACGGGAAGTTTTCGCTGCAAAAGATAGTTCAGAGCAGCCAGAGAGCGCGTGAGCCGCTCGTTAAAACACAAATCTCTCTGTTCCAGGCGACTGTAGAGTCTTTGGTGAAGAGCTTCGCTGAAACAACGGTAGTTCTGGGCCACCCGGCTCCCGCTCAGGAGACAATGATAGGCCCGCGAAGCGACCTTCGATCCTTTCACAAACGATTCATAGCCAAGAGAGGTTTCCGACTCGGAGAGAACCTGTTCCAAGGTCCGCATTTCCGGTTCTCTGAGGCATTGAAGGTCACGTGCTTCCTGGATGGCGAAGCGCACATCGCATTGAGCCCAAAGGGAAGAAAGAAGTCCCCCTGGGATACAAAACATTAGAGAAAGAGTGGCCACACAAAGAAGAGGTTTCATCGTCTCAGTACACCTTTTTCATTTTGCTTGCGTCTAAGGCTCTTAGCTGATGAATTCGCTTTTTGACTTCATGCCAGAATTCAGCGGAAAGCCTCAAGTATTCTCTTTCAGGGAGTAACTGGTTCACGGCTACATCCAGTGAGCGCACTTGCATCTCGTGATAATGCTGCTCAATTTGTCCATTCCTGTCCCTGGTTTCGCATCGATTGGATGGCTCATAAGTGCTCAGGATCTCGATCCATTTGGCTTCCGCAGCTAACCTTTCCAGTGTCTGTCTCTGGACCTCCAAACTGATCTTTGAGGGCAGCAAGTGGGGAGAACGATTGATGTCTCCCTGTGACCAGGGCAAGGTTTCATCGAAAACTCTGCTCGGAACCAGCGTCGTGCTGCTCAGCTTGTAACAACTCTGCTCAGGGGAAATCTGTTCGATATAGGGAACGTACACAAACTCGAGTTGAGTCAGGACCTTGAGCATCGTGGCCAGCTCTTCCTCACTCTCAATGTATTCGGAGAGAGTGGTGGGTCCGAAGGCAGGATAAGCGACTACCCTTCTGGGACTTTGCCCTCGACGAGCCGTGCGCAATATCCCGACACCAAATATTTGAACACGGGTATCGGGAAGAAGGGGTCCACCTTTGAGCGTAGGATCGACATAGAGACTGGTCTGGGCAACCTGTTCGTTCGGAAACTGGCAGGATGTCTTGGCTTTCAATAGATTCTTGAGCTGCTCATAGGCCACCCATTCGGTTGAGTACTCTTCGCTCTCTGGGTCCTTCAACAGGGAAGTGTTCGACCTGATCATCTCCGGACCCGGGGCGGCGGGATTGTTACAGTCGGCTTTGCCGTTAGCGGGTGGAGAAGGGGCCGAGAAACTATACGTCCAGGGAGCGAGCTGGAGCAGAAGAATTCCAAATATCAGACGATTGATGCCAAGCTTATACATGTTAAAAAGATCCCAAGATTTCTATAGTGAGCTAGTTCACCCGTAGATTTGTCAGAACCAGCTCAACCGTTATTACTTGCGAGGAGAAATCGTCTTTCGTCACAATCTGTATTTCTTTTTGCCCGGCCTCACGACGTAAAATCTCTTCGACATTGCCGTTCACCTTCAACCAGAAATCACGCCGATTCTCGGGGGATCGAATCACTTCGAAGTCATCCTCAGGTCGGCGCAGGCTCATGGATCGAACATGAATTCTGGGCTTTCCGGTTTCTCTGTCCTTTCCATCCGGATCAATGATCAGCTCGGAAAGGTTGAAGTATTGAAAGTAAGGATCAGGATTGTCCCAGCGGCGATCCGAGTAAAGCCTTATGAAATCCGCATCCTCGCCTGATCCGACGTAGGTGGACTGGGGAGGCCTGTTCTTCAAAAGATTGAAGGTGATTTCCACTTCGACCATGCTGTTGCTCTTGAGGTAATAGCCACTCTGTCGGTAAATTCGACCCGGACGGAGCTTGCTGGCAGGATAGAGTGAGTCGCTTCTTCGGCTCACTATTTCACCTTGAGTAGGCTCGTTCCAACGGTCCTTCATCAACGAGCGGGAGGTCCAGTGTGTCCAGGTAATATCTGCACCCTTCACTGCGGCAGGCACATCAAACCACTGGCCTTGAACCACTGGGAAATCTCCGAAGCGCAGTGCCGCCGGAATCGAATACTTGACAGATAGTTGGTACTGTCTACCGCCTTCACCCCACTCTTCGTGAAGCACCTCACCCGGTTTGCTCAAGAACTGATAACTGTAATGGATCGTGTAAAGACCCGCTGAGAGTTCTGCCCGGGGTTGAATGATTTCCCTGATATTGAACTCCGCCTTCCTGATGGGGTTCACCTGGCCTCCTGTTACCGAGGGAAAGGCAGCGGAAAATAGTTTTCCCTCGTTCAAGGGAAGGGGACCCTTCTGACCGGCGACCTGGTAGACTTTCAACCGAACATGGTCGTAAGAACTGATCGTAGAAAGGGGGAAGAAATTGATGGAGAATAACGGGTCGTCGTGGGTGACGACCTGGATGGGCCGGTTTTCCTGGTCGTCGGCGTCATTGGAGTCAAAAATATAGAATCCTGCCTGAAATAAATTGATCCCCAGTTGAGTTTCCAAGACCTGCTGGTACACGAACAAGAAGATGATCAGGACTTTGGCCAGGTTCATCCATAAGTTCGCAAAATCGTAGCCAGAAGCTCGGGCAAGGTAAGGATTCATGAAGATTCTTCCTTAAGTATATGTATGTATTTCCTGCTGGATGGCCTTCCGTTCCCATTTGCCGCCCAGCACTCGAAAGACGGTGAACAGCAATATGGTGAACACCATCACCGCCAGCATGATTAACGGAAGAGGGTTGACACGATCCCCGACTACAAGCTGTAAAAGTACGGCAAAAGCACCCAGGAAAAGTCCACCCGCGGAAACAGCTGCCGCAGCCGTATACCAGACAGAACTGCGGATGGCGGGATCCGTGTCTTCAGGTGTGTACCCCAAACGGGCCTCCAGATGAGCCATCCAGTCATAGAGGCTGTGTTGATCGGCATGGGACAACTGGTCAAACTTCAGGCGAATCCCTCCGTCGGTTTCGACCAAAGTGGCCGTCGTTTTAAACGTTTTTCTTGAAAAAGGGGGATCCGTCCATGTGATCCGCACCTTTTCCCCGCTTGGAGGAGGCTGATTGCAGGGGATGAACATGCCGCCCAAGCTGAGGTCAATGTCAGCATGGGGTAGGGTTGTGTATTCTTTCCAGCCATGACCGCCGTTGACCTCAATGTTGATATGGCCCTTGACGACGATTCGGCTGAGTCGAACAATACCTGAGTGAGTTGATTTCGTCATTGCTACGACTTCTCCTTCCAGCCAGGAACGCTACTCAAGCACAGGAGTCTCTCTCCTGACAGATGAGCCCTACGTTCGTTGTTCTCAGAAATATGTGAACCCATTCACATGGATACCCGAAAACTGTGATTATTATTGTCACCTCCTCCACGCTCAGGAGGTGACTACAATCACTAGCCCGGATTATGCATAGATTCTGGTCACGAAGGGGGATAGGGGGAAATCGGAACCGTGGGCTAAAGAGGGCCCGCAGGCAAAAGTCGGCTGCCCAGGTTTCTTGGGTAGGGAGAGTTTAGGGACAGTCCCCGAATTCTGGGAGAATTCTTGGGACAGTCCCTAAACTCTCCTATAAGCTGTTGATAAAGCTAGGTTTGTGGGCGCACAGCCAGACTGGCGCTTTCCCCGCTTCGTAACAAGAACCTATGGATAATCCCGGCTACTGGAACTCGAACAGCTCGATGTCGAAGACCAGCATGCCGGGCACTCGACCGTTCTCACCATAGGCTAGGTCGGCGGGAATCCAAAACCGACGTTTCTCGCCCACCACCATCAGCTGCAGCCCCTCTGTCCAACCCTTGATCACCCGGTTGAGCGGAAAGGTGGACGTTTGCCCGCGCACCACCGAACTGTCGAACATGGTGCCGTCCGTCGACCAGCCCGTGTAATGCACCGTGACCGTACTGGTGGCGCTGGGGTGCTCGCTCCCGGTCCCCTTGACCAGCACCTTGGAGGCCAATCCCGAGCTTGACCTTTGCGCATCCTTCGGGGGAGCGACCACGTCGTCCGGTGCTGGAAGGTCCTGAACGGCCCACAACATCCCGTGCGAAATCAACAAGATAGCCAGAGTTGCAAGAGGTGTGATCGTTACTTTTTTCATCTTCATGAGGTGACTCCTCGTCATTCCCCGTCTACATGAGAATCTGAGAGGTGGCTAGTCTATCGGGGAGCGAATAGGGGGTCAAATGCTTTATCCATCGGTACATAGCCGGGACTATTCATAAACTCTCTACTGCAGCAGTAAACCCATCCGCCCTGCCGGCGTTGCAGTAGAGAATTGATGCATCATCCGGGCTATTGGACGTGCCACTCGGCCTGAATCATCAAGGAGACACTGTTGGAGAGCCCGCCGCTGGGAGGCGGATTCAAGACGGAAATGGAGAGGGATCGATCCCCAAAGACACCCACCTTGGTATCCGGTCCCGCCATGCGAAAGCGATCGGGAAGAGCCTTCTCCATCTTGGAAATATCGGCCTGGGCCAGGACCGAGGTAATCCCGTGATTGACAAAGATTTCGCCCATCCAGCCTTCCCAGTGGACGTGGGTGTCCACAAATCCCGGAATCATGAACTTACCGGATAGGTCGATCACGGTCGCATCCGTGGGGTAGGTTGGATCCTGCCCGGAAAAGATCGATCGGATCCGATCCCCTTCAACAACCACCGTCGCGTTGGCCAGTGGAGGATTTCCAAGACCGTCAATCACCGTGGCTCCCCGCAGAACCACGAAATCGAGCACAGGCAGCTGCCCGTAACTTGTGGAGCTCTGAAAAGCACTCACCAGCAGACCAGCCAGTACGACAAACAAGAAAGCTGAATTCCTGGATCCGCGCATCATTGATCCTCCTCATGGGCCCCGTGTGAAAAGGACGGAGCGATCGGTTGACTTGTGGATTATTGAACGAGTCGGAGAGTATTAAAGTAGTTCAAGTGTAATATTATATAAATATACTTTAATAACTATATCAACTGTATTTATTATCAAGGGGCACGAAGCCTCGTATCCCCTCTTAGATCACTTTTCCACCAGACCGGTCTTCCTGATTTCCTTGCCCGCCGCGCTGACCAGTTGGTTGATGAACTTGGGGATATTCTCAGGGTTGGTGGTTTTGCTCAGACCCGCCCAAAGAAGCTTGTCCTCCTCGACCGAGTAGAGGAGAGTTTCAATCGAGACAATGGTGTCGGATCGGATTTGCCCGGGCTGATACATAGCGGTCCACCCGTAGCTCCAATAGCCGTAGAAGGACGGGTAGTAGGACCCCGTGTACCAGACCGTTCCAGGCGAGGAGCTGATCTCCTGGGTCTGGCTCACGACACGCATGACGACGGCGCCCACCACTCCGGCACTGCTCAAGAGTTCTTTGACCTTATCCTGATCTTCAGTCACGTCCTTGGGCACGATGGTGTGCCCGGCTAACCCTTGTGCTCCCCGTCTGGTCAGTTCTCGCGCCAGCGACTCTTCGGCTCCCAGCCTGATGGAATCCCTAGCACTCAAAACAAAAGCCACAACCTTCTGGCCGTCCCAGTCGGTGGGCCCAGCCGCGGGATCGACCCAGGTGCTGGAAAACCGGGTCGCCCCACCACAGGCCGCAAGTCCACAAGAAAGAAGTCCCAGAGCGAGTAATCGAGTTCTCATGATGTGGAATTTTCCTTTCCTCAAGACCATGCACATCAGAACACGGTTCACCCTCACGATCAACCCATTTCGCTAGCACAGTGCGGCACCCCCTGGCATAGTGCCTCGTTTCATAAATACAGTCAGGTTTGTGAAGCGAGGCCCTGAGGTCAATACTCGCAGATCTGCCACGACTGCGTTATAGTGAGGACCTTATCTCCTCAAAGGTGAAGTGACCGACGCCATTGGAGCAACGAATAAAAGCCACCAGACTCTCGTACTAAAAGTTTTCCCCTGAATTCGGAGCCCCATTGACGACTACAAGGATTTTAAATGCCAAGAGCACATCATAAAAAAGTCAGGATCACTTCCACCGGAATCTATCTGCCGGACACTGTTTATACCAATGAGCAAATCATTGAACGCATCAAGAAAACAATCAATAATCCTGAAGATCCTCGTCTGCGGGACCTTGATGCAGCAAAAATAACAGCCAATACAGGAATAATCACGCGCCACTATGCGGATATGACAAGAGAAGAAAATCCGGAAACGGCGGTAAACATGTCCTGCATAGCATTAAATCGGGCTTTGAAACGTGCAGAATGGGATGTGCTCGAGCTGGATTTCATCATCTTCGCTACGGTCAGTGTTGGCACTAACCCGGGTGATCATTTAATCCCCTCTGCAGCCTGTCATTTGCAGCAGGAGATAGGGGCCTATAATTCTATGGCTTACGATTTAAAAGCGGCATGTTCCGGTTGGGTTTATGGGATGAGTCAGGCCATTGCCAACATCGAAGCTGGATTGGCGGCGAAAGGAGCTGTGATTTGCACGGAAACACAGGAACGCGGGCTGGATTATTCTGACCCTGCATCATGCGTGTTGATGGGTGATGTAGCGACTGCAACATTAGTAGAGAAATCAGACAATCCAGATGTCTTGTTTCTGCATTTGGAGGCAAACTCCAAACGGCAGCTCAAAGGAATTCTCAGACTGAATGATGCCAATGTCTATGATGATGAAAATAGTCTAACCCGACCCGTTTTCAGGTTAAATGGAACATCGGTCTATAAAGAAGGTATCCGGACGATGTCAAGGCTGGTTCGAGACACCCTTCAAGCAACCGGACTGAGCATTGAAGATGTCGATCATTTCATCTTCCATCAGGCCAACGGCTCCATGTTAAAACGGGTCGCCAAAATGACCGGAATTCCGGCTGAAAAAAACCTCATGAATATTCAAAAGATAGGGAACACAACAGCGGGCACAATTCCATCTGTATTACATATGTCTTTAGAAGATGGGACCATTCAACCTCATCATAAAGTTCTGTTTGTTTCATTTGGTGGCGGGCTGACGGCCGGTGCTCTCTTGATGAATATTTAGATCGCTGCTCCTTGAATCATCTACTTCTTTTGGAATCTGGCTCCAGCGGCCCGCAGCTCTTCACAGCCCCCACCGCCCGTCCTTCTCGTAACCCAGCTCGATCAGGAGCTCCCCTGCTGAACGCTTGAAGGCGTCCACATGCCTGGGAAGAAACACATTGCGCCAATCGCCGACAACTCCCTTACGCGCATGGGCACCCCTGTCTTCAGTACCGGGTCTACGCTGGGTGCGCTTTTGAAAAGAGTTCTCGTCGACAATTTGGGCGATCTGTGCATCCGTCAGGTCCAGCCCAAAAAAGCCTGCCAGTCGACCGAATTCACTGAGCGGACCCCCGCGCAGGGTCTCATAACGGGTCTCGGTACTGAGTTCTGGGTGCCGGTGGTTCCGCCAGTCGCGTATCCACCGGACCTCGTAATCCAGGATGTGTTCAATATAGTAGTCAATTCCCTCTTCCAGGTTAAGGGAACGAAGTTGGCTGTGGAG
>JACZQQ010000112.1 GCA_022545645.1 Acidobacteriota bacterium
TGACTACGGCGTATGGGTGGACGAGACGGGAACGGACTGGAGCTATCAAAACATAAAACCGTTCGCCGATCAGATCAACCGGGACTTCAATATCCACGCCCGACCCGATGTGCTGATCACACCTCTGGATCACCTGTTTCGGGATACCGCCCAATCCATGGGATACTCAGCAGTGGATGCCACCATTGCCAAGAAGAACTGCCTTCTCTCAGGATATTGCGATGGAATCAACCATTGCCGATACGACGCCCGCCAGGGCAGCCAGCCAGGGCTACGCAGGCTCGGTGGCCACCCTGGCATTGTTTGCCGCTCACCGCATCGTGGAGCGCCACTTTAAAAGAGGATAACTAAAAAGAAGATTGGCACTTAGAGAGGAGTACACATGAATGAGAGAAAGCGGTTTCCCCAATCTGTTTTTACGCTGTGGATGATGGGCCGTCTGCTCACCTTTACACCCTCTTTGTGGGTCGCTCAAGCGCAGGACCTGCCGCCGGAAGTGCTGAGATACGCCGACATGGTTCTGTACAACGGTCACGTGCTGACCATGGATCAGGATCAACCCCCTTTCAACGTTACCCAGGCCGTGGCTGTTCAAGATGGTCGTATCCTGGCGGTGGGCGAAGATGATCGGATTTTGAGGATGGCCGGGCCCGAAACGGTGAGAGTGGATCTGGATGGGAAGGCGGTACTCCCCGGTATCATCGACACCCATTCTCACCCCAATAGCTATGCCTTGAGACACTATGAAAAGGAGCTGACCCCGGCCTATCTGAAATTCTTGGAAAGTAGCGGGGTGCGGTCGACGACCGTCCGCTGGGAGAGCAAAGAGACTGCTTTGGAGGACTTCAAGAGGTTTGCCGAAAGAGTTTCTCCCGACGACTGGATTTACACCAATACTCGGGGGAATCCAGTCGTGTTGAACGAAATCACCCGCTGGGATCTGGACGAAATCGTCCCCAATAATCCCCTCTATGTCCGGGTTGGAAACGGCATGTGGGGAGTTGCCAACAGCAAGATGCTGGACATCGTGACGGAAAGGTATAGCGAAAACCTCACCGGCCTGGTGAAGAACGAGCAAGGGGTCCTGACCGGGCAGGTATCGGGCGCTGCCGGTACGGTGATCGATCAGGAGGTGATTCCCCAGACACCTCCCGAGATCCTGGCTCCTATATTTAAAAAGGAATTGGAGGAATGGGTGGCCATCGGGGTCACCACCCTATCCACCCGTTTGAAGGGCAGCGAAATCAACGGCTACGTGCGGCTGGAACGAGCGGGCGAGTTGCCGCTTCGACTGGGCTACTCCCATGAAATGGGACGCGAGAATCCCTTTTTGGAGGCCGATCTCAAGCGCTTTGGGAATTTGCAGGGGCATGGAACCGATTGGATGTGGATGATCGGAATCTCCATCGGCATACCCGATGGAAACGGACCAGCCGGCGCGGGAAGGTCGTGCACCACCTTAACCAAGAAAGAGATTTTGCCCACTGACCTGTATCCAGACGGGTATTGTTTTTGGGAAATGCCGGGTGAGCCAGGCGCCGAGGCCATCCTGTCAGCCAGCCGATATGGTTACAGAATCTCAGGCACCCATACTTTCGGAGACAGGGGCTTCATGATGATCCTGGATGCCTACGACGAAGCCAGCGAGGAGAACCTGGTCCGGGGCCGCCGCTTTTCCCTGGATCACGGTCTCATGGTCAGCCCGGAGGTCCTGAGGGAAGCGGCCAAACATGACGTGATCTGGAGCCTGCAGCCTCCTCAGTTCTACAGTCGCTACGCCGCTGGTGTGAGCCGAGTCTATGGCGAGGAATACGCCCATCGATGGATGATGCCGGTGAAAAGCCTCATCGATGCCGGCATGAGGGTGACCTACGGAGCGGATACCCACGACGACCCGGAAAGGGAGCCCATGTTTAATCTGGAGGTCCTGGTCACCCGAAGAACTCATGATGGAAGGGTCTTCGGCCCCCGGGAGCGAATCGACCGGGCCAGTGCCCTGCTCATGATGACGCGCTGGGCCGCCGATTATGTCTTGCGAGAGGATGTGCTGGGTTCGCTGGAGCCGGGAAAGATGGCCGATCTGGTGGTCCTGGATAAGAATCCGTTGGATCGCAGCATTCCAGATGAAGGTCTTTCCGATATCAAAGTTTTGGCCACCATCATCGGAGGAGAGGTGGTTTACGGGTCAGTCAACTGACGAGGAAAACACCATGAGTAAAAATATGATGATCCTTCTTCTAATGTTCGGGCCTTTCCTGTTCGTTTCTCAAGCGCAGGACCTGCCTCCCGAGGTGCTCCGTTATGCCGATACGATTTTATACAACGGGCAGGTGCTGACCATGGACCGCGATCAGCCTCCCATCACCGTGGTTGAGGCTGTGGCCATTCGTGAGGGCCGGATTATGGCGGTTGGGGAAAGTGATCGAATCCTGAAGATGGCAGGACCCGATACGGTAAGAGTCGACTTGCAGGGGAAGGGAGTGATCCCCGGTGTTGTCGACACCCATTCCCATCCCAACAGCTATGCGCTGCGACATTACCGGGACGAAGTCACGCCAGCCTATATCGAGTATCTGGAAGAGCAGAACATCCGCTTTGCAACCGTCCGCTGGGATTCGAAAGAGAACACCCTGGCCGATTTCAAGAATGTCGCCGCCAACGTGCCCGACGGATATTGGATTTACACCACCAGCCGGCTCAACCCAGTAGTGCTGGAGGAGACCACCCGCTACGACCTGGATGAAGTGACACCCGATCATCCGGTCTACGTCAAGATCGGAAACGCCCAGTTTGGGTTGGCCAATAGCAAAATGCTGGACATCGTCAAGGAGACCTATGGAAAGCTTCCTCCCGGAATCATGCTGGATGAGCAGGGAGTGGCGACCGGTCGGGTCTATGGAGGAGCCGGCACCCTGATCGATCAGGAAATCATCCCTCAGGTGCCGCCGGCAATTCTGGCGCCTCCCTTCAAGAAGGAATTGGAGGAATGGGTGGCCATCGGAGTCACCACTCTTTCTTCGCGTTTGAAGGGAAGTGAAATGACCGCCTACGCGCAGTTGGAGCGAGCAGGCGAGCTGCCCCTCAGGCTCGGGTACTCCCATGAGGTGGGTCGTGATAATCCTTATATGGCAAGGGCGCTGAAGCGTTATGGAAATCTGGAAGGACATGGCACCGAATGGATGTGGATGATCGGAATGACGGTGGGAATACCCGATGGAACGGGCCCCGCCGGGAGAGTGTGCACATCCATGAAAAAAAAGGAGATGTTGCCGGGTGACCTGTGGGAAGAGTCGACCTGTCATTGGGAGTTGCCCGGTTTCACGGGTCCGGAAACCATTCTCGACCTCAATCGATACGGCTATCGCGTTACCGGAGTGCATACCTTCGGGGATAAGGCCTTTCTGATGATGTTAGACGCCTACGCCCAGGCCAATCAGGAAAAATCGATTGTGGGCAGGCGCTTTGCTCTGGACCACGGCATGATGATTTCCCCGGAGGTGATCGAGAAATCGGCTCAGCTGGGAGTCATATGGAGCCTACAGACACCGCAGTATTACCGCAACACGGCCATCGTGAATCGACTCTTTGGAGAGGAACCCGCCCAGCGATGGGCGATGCCCATTAAAAGTTTGATCGATGCCGGAGTGAGAGTCACCTATGGGGCGGACACCCACGATGATCCAGAAAGGCAGCCCATGTTTAACCTTGAGGTGATGGTGACGAGGGTCACCAAGGATGGGCAGGTGTTTGGCGCTCGGGAAAAGATCGACCGAGCCACCGGCTTGCTCATGATGACCCGCTGGGGCGCCGAGTACGTCTTGCGCGAGGATGTCCTGGGTTCCCTGGAGCCGGGAAAGTTTGCCGATCTGGTGGTCCTGGACAAGAATCCTCTGGATCGCAGCGTCCGGGATTCAGACCTTTCCGAGATCAAGGTCCTGGCCACCATCATTGACGGAAAAGTGGCTTACGGGTCGCTCAACTGAACCTCGAATGAGGTATGTAGGGGCGCACTGACGTGCGCCCACAAACCCTGTTTTATCCACGGCTTATAGGGCGAACGTCAGTGCGCCCCTACACTTTTTTTGCGCCGCTCCCTTACTCCAATCCAAACGTAAACAGGGCGTTGCCGGCGGCCATGGTGACCAGCTGTTTGCCTTCATGAAGGTAGGTGATGGGAGCGGCGTTGACCCTTCCCCCGGTGTTGACATGCCACAGCTCCTCTCCCGTGGCACTGTCCAGGGCAAACAACTGACCTTCCAGGGTCCCGCTGAAAACCAGGTTGCCGGCTGTGGACAGGAGTCCACCCCAGGTGTCGCGGTACAGCGGGTATTCCCATTTCACTTCTCCGGTCTGAGGAACCATGGCCCGCACCACTGCCGAGCTGGGCTCCTCCGGCATGGCCTGCCACCGGCTTCCCAAAAACATGTCTCCGGGACTGAAGCTCACATCACCGGTAAAGTTCAGGGTGGGAACCTCGCGAACGGGCAGATACAGAAGGCCCGTCAGCGGATTGTATGAGGTGGAATGCCAGTTGATTGCTCCTTGAATTCCCGGGAAGACCAGGGCCCCTTCTTCACTGGGCAGGACGTCGGGCAGGACATTCGGTCGACCCTGAGAATCAAGGCCGTCGGTCCAGGTCTGCTTGCCAAACTGCTGCGCCAGCAGCAACTCTCCGGTTTCCCGATCAAACACGTAATAGAAACCGTTGCGGTTGGGCCACAAAAGCAACTTGCGAGGGCGCCCCTGAAAGGGGGCATCCAGCAACACCGGAATCTGGGCCGCATCCCAGTCCAACACGTCGTGAGGAGTAAACTGAAAGTACCACTTTAACTTTCCCGTATCGGCATCCAGGACGACCACACTGTCGGAATAGAGGTTGTCCCCTTTTCGAACCTCTCCGTTGAAGTCGGGCGCGGGGTTCCCCGTGCCCCAGTAAATCAGGTTGAGTTCCGGATCGAAGGAGCCCGTGAGCCAGGTGGGTGCTCCTCCCGTCTTCCAGGAATCCCCCTCCCAGGTTTCATGGCCCGGCTCTCCCGGTCCCGGGACCGTATAGAAGCGCCAGGCTCGCTTGCCCGTTTCGGCGTCGTAGGCGTCCAGGAATCCGCGAATCCCGAATTCGCCTCCCGAAATTCCCACAATGATTTTGTCCTTCACCGCCAGCGGAGCCACCGTGATACTGTACCCGGCCTTTGGGTCTGCGACCGCCACATCCCAAATGGGCGAACCGGTCTTGCTGTCCAGTGCCACCAGGTGAGCGTCCACCGTTCCCAGGTAAAGCCTCTCACCCAGGATGGCCAGGCCTCGATTGACGCGTCCGCAGCAGGTCTTGATCACCTCGGGAAGATTTCTGACGTAGGACCAATAGGTGCGGCCGGTCCCCGGGTCCAGAGCGAAGGCATTGCTGGGAGGCTCGGTGAGATACATGACGCCATCCACCACCAGTGGAGTGGTCTCGACCTTCTCCAGTGTCCGCATCTGGAACACCCACTTCAATTTGAGGTTCTGGACATTTCCCCGATTGATCTGATCGAGCCGGCTGTAGCGATGGCCGTCGTAGGTACCGGAATAGGTCAGCCAGTTTTCCGGCTCCTGCTCAGCGTGCAGTATGCGCTGGTAAGTCACCTGGGCCAGGCCGGAAGCTGAGAAGCTCAGAATGAGAATCAGAAGGGCTATTGACACTAAAGGTTTCACGGTTGGTCTGTCTTTCTGCGAAGAGAATAAAGATAGGAGACTAAATCATCCACTTCGCTGTCGCTGAAGGTACCCTGATAGCTGGGCATCCAGGATCTCTCCTCCTGTCGGATTTCATCCAGATCACGTTTCCACAACGAATGAAGATTTTCCTGCAGGTCCATGAGCTGGATCGAGTAGGAATCTTCGTTCAGAGGAACGCCCTGGATGGCCTGACCGTCCTTCTTGAGGATATGAAGGGACAGATAGCGTCGATCAATGTCCTGGTCGGGATCGATGATCGAGGACTTTATATGCCGTGTTGAGCGAAGCCAACCGATGTCGCTCAAATCGGGGCCCAGACGTCCCCCCACTCCGTTGATGGTGTGACACCGACTGCAGTCTCCCTTGCCCAGGTACAATTGTTTTCCCTGCACCGCGTTTCCAGGAACATCGATTTCCTTGGCACTGCGGCTCAAGGAGCGGACATGAGCCACCACTTGCCAGACTCGTTCGTCGGGCATACCGAGGCGAGGCATCCCACTGTCGGAAATACCAAATCGTATGCTGCGAAACAGCCCGGCATCACTGCCTCCGTGTCGAAATTGGCCCCGCCTCAAGTCGGGACCCGTTCCTCCTGATCCATCGGCTCCGTGACACAAGGCACAACGTTTTCCGAAGAGGTCAGCTCCGGCAGCCACATCCTCGGCGGAGGTGTAAGGATTCCGGCCCTCCTCCTGCTGGGCCCATAAGGTAAGGGCAGCGCAAGCAACGATGAATCCGGTTATCCACTTTGTCCCCATATTGAGTGACACTAATGACACCTCAGGCAATTCTCCGCCTGTACGGCTCGATCGAACTGGTGGGATTCCATGCCAACCGGGGCCATTTCGGAGTGACAGCTCACACACCGGTACTGCTCATTCAGCACGATACGATGGACGCGTTCAAAATGATCATAGCCCGGGCGCTTTTGGTCCACCAGTTGGGGCAGGGAATGACACTCTAAACAGGTCTCGTTCTTGACCGAGGGCTCTGCTTCTCGGGATGGTTGAGTGGGGCTCGTGCTTTTCCTGGAAATCTGACCCGGTTTGTGGCCCAGTTCCGCCAGCGCACTTTGAGCTGCCACCCGCCCGGTCACGATCGAAGGTCCCAGAAAAGTACCTTCCAGGGCAGCCTTGCCATTGATCTGGGCCAATCCGGTCAATTCACCCACGGCGTAAAGGCCGGGAATGGGCTGGTTGTTTCGATCCAGCACCCGGCAGGAGAGATCAATCAACACTCCTCCCATACTCTTACGGGTCAGCGGAAAAGACTGGACCGCATAAAAAGGCGGCTGCTCGATTTTCTGGGGAGTGTGAGGCCGGATGTTGATCTCTTCAGAGGGTGAACGATCAGAATCGAAACGTCCGAAGTCCTCATCCTTGCCCTGATCGACCATGGCATTGTAACGATCTACAGTTCCTTTCAGGGCATCGGCCGGAAGCCCTACCATTTTTGCCAGCTCCTTAATCGAGTCCGCACTCTTCATCAAGTCGGGGGCTTCTTCAGAGAATACCTGTTTGGGGTCGTCCCAGCCCGTACCACTCATTCGGACGGTCGCGACGTCGTCGAAAATAGCCCAGTAAGTGGAGGACTTCTGATTGACGATGACTGGAAAGCTGTCTCTTGGGCTGGCCGATTCATTGACGAAGCGCCTGCCCTCCTCATTAACCCAGATGGAAACGGAGCTGCCGCCCGAGAGGCCCCGATCGGTCCCGGGATGGCGGGGATGGGGAATTCCAGTGGAATAATTCCACTGATGATCCATGTAATGGAGCACTCCTCCCGCTTCCTGGGCCAGTGTGTGTCCGGAACCGGTGGCGTTAAAACCTGCACTGAACAGAAGTCGATCAGGAAACTTCAGATCCTGGGGCCAGTTTTCCCGAACCATCTCCAGATTACTTTGAAAGCCACCGGTGGCCAGGATGACGGCGGAAGCCCGAAAAATTTGAACTTCACCGGTGCGCAAATTCTCGGTCTGAACACCCGAGATCCGCCCGTTTTCCTTCACCAGGCCGGTCACCTTGTGATTCCAAATGAACTCCACATTTGGGTACTTGAGAGTTTCCCGGTAGAGGGTGGTGACCAGGGCCCGTCCACCTCCCAGGGTGCTATGAATGCGCCGCACACTGTTTCCCGGTTGCCGCCCCAATGAGCGGAATTCGAGCCCCATTCCCGTGAGCCAGTCGTAGATCAAATGCCTGGAATGGTTCACATAAAAGCGAACCCACTCGCTGTTATTGTCCTCTCCCCATTCGATGAAATCCCGATAGGCCAGCTCGGGATTGTCCTCAACTCCGTGGGATTTTTGCAAAGGCGTTCCGACGATGGAAAGCACGCCGCCGGAAAGGACACCATGACCGCCAAAAATGGACCACATATCGATGACCGTCACCCGTGCCCCTTGCTGGGCGGCGTCCAGCGCCGCCGAGAGTCCGGAGGGCCCGGCTCCTACGATCAAGAGGTCAGCATCGGCATCCTGAGTTTGAAGGCTGGCAGCGGAAGTGAGTCTCGCTGAAGGGCCCACCCCTCCACCCAGAACCAGAAGGGTGATCAGAATGCCATAAGCGGTCCTTGCTGGAATGAGTCGGCTCATAAATCCCTCACAAATGTTCAGGGCAGCGTAAACACCACCATCATATTGCTCCCGCTGGGTGCTTCCAGCTCAGGGGTATAGCGACTGATTTGAGCCAGGGTTCCTCCCCCTACCGGTATCGCCACATACTGTTTGCCGTCCACCGAATAGGTGACCGGGTTGCCGGTAATCAGGCTTCCCAGAATGGTCTCCCACAGAA
>JACZQQ010000316.1 GCA_022545645.1 Acidobacteriota bacterium
CTAACCATGTACCAGCGGGCTCTGAAAAGAAACGAGATTAGCGATGATTTCAACTGGCAGTGGGGAGCGGGTACACCCATAGCGGTCTATCCGCGTGCTGGCATGGATGCAAACGCATTCTACAGCCGGAGTGAAAAGGCTCTCCGGTTTTTCTACTTCCATCCCGGCGGAGATGACTCAGTCCCTCTGGTGTATACCTGCCGTTCCTTTGACATCACCGCACACGAGACGGGTCATGCGATCCTCGATGCTCTGAGGCCGGGTTACTGGACGAGCTGGCACCCACAAACAGGCGGCCTCCATGAGTCCTTTGGGGATCTCACAGCCATCTTCACTATGCTGGCTCAACTGGACCAATGTGAGGCGATTATTGCCGAGTCCAAGAGTGATCTTCATTCCAAGACGTTCTTCCCTGCTGTTGCTGAGCAGTTCGGCGAAGCCTTGGGGCGCACCATGGGTCTGCGTAATGCGGACAACGATCTGAAGCTGAGCGAAGTTTCAAACCAGGTTCACGAGATTTCGCAGGTCTTCACCGGAGCCGTTTACGACATCCTTGCTGATATTTTCGAGGTCTATCAAAAGCCAGACGAGTATGACCAGGCGGAAACATTGTTCCGGGTCGGGAAGCACATGACAGCCCTGGTCATTCTGGCTCTGCTGCAGGGACCAGAGAAAAATGCAACCTACCAGGACATTGCCCAAGCGATGATCCAGATCGAACCAGTGGATGAGTGGAAGCAGTTTATCGAGAACCAATTCACCAAACGAGAGGTCTTAGGTGGCCCGGCTGGCCTTGCCGCTGAAAAGGCACAGACTCTGGATTGGGACAAGTGCTGCGGAACGCTGAAACACCCGGATCATGTTAAGGACACTGATGCGGCTGTTAAGAAAGCCTTGAAAAAGAAATAGCTGGTCCATCCTTCCCATTGCCTTTACCTCCCTCCGCGCGTAACATTGACCGCAACTGCATTGCGTGAGGGGGAATTCATGGTCGGCACGACCATCTCGCACTATGATCGCCAAAGAACAATCGCAATCTTAAGGAGGTATTACCATGAAACTTTCAAGAGGTTTTCTGGAACGCTTTGCAAAAGGAATGGGCACTTTGCTTTTGCTGCTATCGACCACATCCTACTCAGCAGTAGCGAGTGGGACTCAGTCATGGGGCGAGTCCAAGTTTGTGGATGTTGACGGCATCCGGACCCGCTACTTTGAAGCCGGAAGCGGAGAAGCCATGTTGCTGGTCCATGGTGGCCATTACGGTATGACGGGAAGCGCCCTTGGGTGGATGCCGGTTTTTACTCACCTGGCCGCTCATTTCAATGTCTTTGCCATCGACAAACTTGGCATGGGTCTAACCGACAAACCTGCCAGCGATGAGGAGTACACGATGCAGGCCACGGTCCAGCATCTTTACAGGTTTATGGAGACGCTGGGTATCGGTCAGGTCCATCTGGTCGGTCACTCCAGAGGAGCTCTGCCGGTGGCCCGCATTGCCATAGATCATCCTGAACTGGTCAAGACCCTCATCATCTTCGACACTAACACTCTGGCCCCTGGAGATCCCCCGGCCCGGGGACCCAACCTCCCTAGTTTTGACGGGTCCCCTCCCACTGCAGAAAGCAAGGAATCAATACGTCAGAGGGCGCTCTCCAGAAGCAGCACGTTTCATAAAGATTTCGTCATCGACGAGTATGTGGAGGCTTCCTTTGAGACGGCTTCAAAAGGCTGGGAAAAGATGAGGGAGGTCGCAGTAAGATTCGACGCACTCAGGAAACGTTTCATTGAGCTCAATCCGGAAAAGGTGCAGGCCAGACCGGCCCTTGCAAACAATTCAGGCACCGGTTGGTGGCTGTATGAGGTCAAGGATGAAACGCTGGCAGCCATCAAGGCTGGTCGCCTGAAACCACCGACTCAGATTATCTGGGGTTTTAATGATCCCACAGGGACTTCACGGCCGCACGGCTTGGGGATGGAACTCTTCGAGCTGATCAGCAAGTCCGTCGATCAGGCACAACTTCACTTCATCAACCGAGCCGGGCATGCTCCCTACCGTCTATATCCCCGGGAGGTCACCAATCTAATCGTCGGTTTTACGGGGAGTGTAAAGGATTTAACCACGAACTAGCATGATTGGCACGACCATTAGCCATTACAAGGTTCTGGAGAAGATCGGTGAAGGAGGCATGGGAGTGGTGTACCGTGCCACCGATACCAAGCTGAACCGGGACGTGGCGCTGAAGATCCTGCCCGAGCAGTTTGCCTCGGATTCCCAGCGAATGGGCCGGTTCCAACGAGAAGCGGAGGTCCTGGCCTCCCTGGATCATCCCAACATTGGGCAGATTTACGGCATCGAAGAAGCAGGCCAGACCAAGGCCCTGGTTCTCCAGCTCATCGAAGGCCCCACCCTGGCGGAAAGAATTGCCCAGGGACCGATTCCTG
>JACZQQ010000113.1 GCA_022545645.1 Acidobacteriota bacterium
CGATGGCATCGCTGGGGCGACTGTCAATGGTAATGTGATCGCCGTTCATTCGAAGGTGAATGACGGCATAGAAGGTATTTTCCTGGAGGTCGGTGACCACGATCTTGTCCACGTTGGCATCGAGTTGCAGCAGAATATTCTTGATCAGGTCATGGGTCAGGGGGCGAGGGGTATCGATTCGCTCAATCTGCAGGGCAATGGCATTGGCCTCGAAGATTCCTACCCAGATGGGCAATAAGGTGTTTTTTTCCACGCTCTGCAGGATCACGATGGGAGAGTTGGTGAGGGGGTCCATGATTAACCCCTTGATTTTAAATTCTCGTTCCATAAGCCTGCTTCCTTTGGTTTTGCTCGATCTCCTCGAGCTTTTGGCCGACCATGCTGTTGGGACCCACATCGGTGATCAGTACCTCGGTGAATGTCCCGGGCTGATCGTTTCCCGGAAAGTTCACAATCTTATTGGTCGTGGTTCTCCCGTAGCGACGCACACCATCACGTGCTGTTCCTTCCACCAAAACGTTCCTACAGCGCCCCAGATAACGTTGGCGGTGCAGGCGCAGCTGAATTCCCTTCTGAAGACGCTGCAACGCCATGATACGACGTGTCTTTTCCTCCTCGGGAAGATCACCCTCGAAGTTTTGTGCTTCGGTTTCAGGACGAGGAGAGTATTTGAACGAGAACATGGACTCGAACTGGACCTCCTCGACCAGGCTCAGGGTCTCTTGAAAGTCCGCCTCCTTCTCACCTATAAAGCCTACGATGATGTCCGTAGACAAAGCGATGGAGCGACCGCAGTTTCGAAACTTGTCCACCAATTCAAGATAGCGCTCTCGGGTGTACTGGCGCCGCATACGCTTGAGGATGGGGTTGGAACCCGACTGAACGGGTAGGTGGATCTGGTTGCAGATGGTTTCCATTTCACCGATGACAGAGATGGAGTCATCGTCAAACTCACGCGGATGAGGTGAAGTGAAACGAAGCCTCCGAAGCCCCGGAATGGCCGCCACCTCAGAGAGTAGGTCGGCAAATTTGAAGCGCCGGTTATGGGGATCCTTATAGCTATTGACGGTCTGTCCCAACAGGAGAATTTCCACAAAGCCCTGGTCGACAACCCTTCGGGCTTCATCCATCACTGCCTTGGCAGGACGGTTCCTTTCCCGGCCTCGAGTGTAGGGCACAATACAAAAGCTGCAATGCTTGTTGCAGCCTTCCATGATGGTGATGTTGGCACGGAAACTGTTCTGGCGTATGACCTGAGGAATCTCTACTGGGGCTGTACTCTCCATAAAGTCCGTGGCCACGCGCCTCCTGCCCCCGCGCTCTTGCTCGATCTCCTCAAGCAGGTCGGGGAGGGCGTGAACCATATGGGTACCCACCACCAGATCCACGAACGGCGCCTTGCTTATCAGCGCTTCACCTTCCTGCTGGGCCACGCACCCCAGCACTCCGATCAAAAAATTGGGGTTGGTGCCCTTCTGCTTCTTGATTTCTCCTAAACGGCTGTACATCTTCTGGGCAGCTTTCTCGCGGACGCTGCAAGTATTGAGTAAAAACAGATCGGCCTCCTCGGGCGAGTTGACCGCGACCATACCGCGATGGGCAAGCAGTCCGGCAACTTTCTCCGAATCGTGCTCGTTCATCTGGCATCCGAACGTTTCGATATAGAATCTCTGCAGCATCGTCTCTGGAGTATTTTAGCGGACTTGAAGTGGAGGATACAAGGTTCGTGCTGCCGTCACTTCGTGCTGCCGTCACGAAGTGACGGCGTGCTGTGGTGCTGTGGTGCTTTTGTGCAGTCGTGAGAGGGTGTTCGCCTGCTGCATATCAGAAGCTAGAGACGTTCATGCAAGATGTCATGATCACCACACTACAGCACAACAGCACGACAGCACAATTGCACGGAGTTATGAAGTGACGAAATCCTTCCCTCTCCGTAGCAATTCGCGCGCCTGCTTACGGGTGGTGTCCGTTAAGGCTTTCCCTGCCATCATTCTTGAGATCTCCTCCACTCTTGCCTTCTGCTCAAGAGGAACAATCTCAACGATGGTTCGCTCGGCGCTGGGCCGTTTGGTGACATGAAAATGCTGGGAAGCATATGAGGCGACTTGTGGAAGGTGGGTCACGCAAAAGACCTGGTGCGCCGTTCCCAGACGGGCGAGTTTTTCTCCAATGGTGGAGGCCACTCGGCCGCCAATGCCTGCATCCACCTCATCGAAAACCAGGGTCTTCGGATAGTCCTCCAGGGTGAGAATCGATTTCAGAGCCAGGACGGTTCGGGACAACTCTCCTCCGGAAGCAATCTTAGCCAAGGGTTTAGAGGATTCACCCACATTGGCACTGATCAAAAATTCCACTTGGTCCATTCCCTGCTCTGTGACCTTTTCATCTGAGGTGTTGACCTGTACCGTAAAAGCGGCGTTTCCCATGTGCAAATCGGTCAGTTCACGTTCCACTTGCTTGCTGAGCAACTTAGCTTGCTGGTGTCTGCCCCTGGAAAGGCGCTGGGCAAGTGATCGATATTTGCTCTCCAGTTGACTCTCCTTCTCAGCCAGTTGTTCGATCTCGGCTTCACATTGGGAGAGCTCGTGGACTTCTTTTTGGGCCTTTTCGAGATAAGCCAGAATCTCATCCACGGTTTCCCCGTATTTTCGGCGAGCCTTTTGAATTTCCGAAAGGCTCTCCTGAACAGCGTCCAGGCGTCCCGGGTTGGACTCAATTTGATTCGTGTAGTCGCGAAGCTGGTAGGCTACCTCTTCCAGCAGGTAACGTGAATCACTCAGTTTCACCATCACCGGCTCCAGCTGAGGGTCCAGCTCACAAAGTTCTTCCAACTCTTTCTTGGCCTGATGCAGCAGACTTAACGAGGACTCTTCTCGTTCATAAATGTCCTGATAAGCCCGTTGCGATGCACTCAGGCGTTTTTCCGCACTGGCCAAAAGCCCCCGTTCTGCTTCCAACTCCACGTCCAGGCCAGCTCTCAATTGAAGCTTGTCGATGTCGGCAATTTGAAAGTGGAGGGTGTCGAGCCTCTGCAGTCTTTCCTGTTCGCTGGCCTGCAGGCGCTCAAGTTCTGAACGAACTCCCTGGAGCAGATGAAAGGACTCTCTGACCTGTTGCGTCAACGGTTCGTGAGCGCTGAAGGCGTCCAGAAACTGTAATTGAACACTGGATCGCAAGAGGAGTTGCTGCTCGTGCTGTCCGTGAATATCCGCTAGAAACGTCCCCAGCTGGGAAAGCGTAGCCAGTGGGCTCAAAACCCCGTTGATAAAGATCTTGTTGGAACCGGACCGGGAGATATTCCGGCGGATAATAAGTTCCCCGCCCTCCAGTGGAATCTCTGCATCAGCGAGAAACACTCGTGCCGGATGTTCTCCGGAGAGTTCAAACATTCCCTCCACTCGGGCCTGCTCAAAGCCCTGACGAACCATTTCGAGAGAGGCACGCCTTCCCACCAGCAAGCCTACAGCATCTACCAGAATGGATTTTCCCGATCCGGTTTCACCGGTGATCAGATTCAACCCCTTCCTGAATTCAATTTCCAGACGATCGATCAGAGCAAAATTCTCGACGGAGAGGAACTTCAGCATGACAAAAGGCTACTAAAAAGCTGACAACTGACAACCAAGGAGGATTGTACACGAACACTATGTCCTCTTTGTCAGCTGTCAGCTGTCAGTTGTTTTGAGTACCATCTATTGGTGGTGGTTGATCCAGAAGTAGATCAATCGGTGTATGGTATATGATTACAGGCAGGTCATCATGAACATGAGCCGAATAGGGAATGTAGGAGATTGAAATTGGCCTTTTTTATAGCTCAGGGGAGCTTTGGCAGTTTCTGGTCACTGGTGAGCAATAGCGGTCCGATCGCTCAAATGGTTTTTCTGATCCTGCTTTTTTTCTCCCTGTTTTCCTGGGGTATCATCTTCCAAAAGGTTCGCTTTTACAAAGAAGTGGGCCAACAGTCCCAGGCCTTTTATGACCGCTTTAGAAGAACCTCCAGCCTCTCGGAACTCTACAGTAAATGTGAGCGGTTTCCGCAGTCCCCTTTGGCCGGGATTTTCAAGGGTGGCTATGAGGAGTTGAGCCAGCAGATGGAGTCCCCCAGTTCCGGGGACGATTCTCCCCAGTTATCCCTCAATCCGGGAAAACTCAAGAGCCTCAACAGCGTGGAACGAGCCCTGCAAAAGACGGCCCACACGGAGATGACTGCACTGGAAGCCTCTCTTCCCTGGCTGGCCACCACCGGGGCCGTCTCTCCTTTTATTGGTTTGTTCGGCACGGTGATCGGAATCATCAATGCCTTCCAAGGTCTCGGAGAGGGCTCTGTGACCACAATCCAGGCCGTTGCTCCGGGAATCAGTGAAGCTCTGGTGGCAACTGCGGCTGGACTTTTTGCAGCCATTCCGGCAGTGATCGCCTATAACCACTTTCTCAATCGGCTCAAACTTTTTGGCGTCGAAATGGATGACTTTTCGGCAGAGTTCCTCAACACCGTCGAACGTAGTTTTGGAGTGAGTTGAAATGGCTTTTGGTAATTTACTCAACCCGACTCGACCTTCCATTTCGGAGATCAACGTCACTCCCCTGGTGGATGTGATCCTGGTTTTGCTGATCATTTTCATGGTTACTGCACCCATCCTTCAGACCGGCATCGAGGTGAATCTTGCCCAGACACGAACAGTTGCTCCCGTCGATCCCGAAGAGGCGGCTGTCATCACCATCAGTCGAGAGGAGATGCTTTTTTATCGGTCCAATCCCATCAATTTCAATGAACTGGGCGACTGGCTCAAGCGCGAGATTGGAGACAGTGGAAAAGCCATTTTTCTTCAGGCCGACGAAGACGTACGCTGGAAGACGATTGTCTCTGTGGTGGACGAGGTGCGAGTTTCGGGATACTCTCAAATAAATTTAGTCACCAAACCCTATTTGGAGAAGTGAGACGAATGTCCCCAAGGGTCATCAGCCCGCACGTGCGTGAGGAAGGATATCGAGGAGCATTCACGGTCTCCGCCGTGGGCCACCTCCTGCTTTTCCTTTTCCTCCTCCTTTCCTCCGAGTTGTTTCCCAGGGGTGCACCTTTAGTGATCGGAAGCGGCGAGGGAGGCGGCCAGAAAGACAACTTCGTGAAGGTCGGGTTATCGGCTGAGCTCAGCGGCGGTACCGGGATGCACAAACCCGCCATAACTCCCCGGCCCGAAGTGGTGACTACGCCTGAGCCGAGCAAACCCGATCCGCCGGCTCCCCCAAAAGAGGAAAACGTCTTGGTGGAAAAGGCTCCCCTCCGGAAGACCCCTGACACGTCGTCTGCCTCCCCGGCGAAATCCCAAGCCGCCACTGAAGACTCTCGGCCCAAACCGATCCCCCGCAAGCCGGAACCAGGAAGCGGCGGACCCGGTGGACAGAGTTTGGGATCAGGTGGGGGTTTCGGAGGCGGACAGGGCGTGACCATCGGCACGGGAACGGGCGAGGGAGTTATGGACTCCTGGTACGTGCGTCAGGTTGAACAGCGGATTGGACGAAACTGGTTAAAGACTTCGTTGGGTCAGCTGGCGAATCCCGTTCGCACCGTAATCAGTTTCGAGATCCGAGCCGATGGCCGCATCGACAACATCCAAATCGAGCACAGGAGCGGCATTGGGAGCATTGATCTGGCTGCTGAGCGAGCCGTTCGTGCCAGCGATCCTCTCTCTCCGCTGCCCTATGAACTTCGCAATCGAACGGTGAAATTCATTGCCAACTTTGAGTACCCTCCCGGAGGATGAGGGGAGAGAATAGAGGTCGAGTGATCAACGAAGATAAAAAGAAGAAAGACACTTGCATGACTGGAAAAATCCTTATCCTTTGCTTCATTTGCCTCCCTTCCCTTCTCAAGGCTCAAACGCCTGACGTGGTGATCTATCCTCGTCCCAGAGAGGACACCAAGCTGGCCGTGGCCGATTTTGTAGCCCGAACTTCAGACACCTCGGAAGTACAGGCAGCCTTAGAGATTTTCGATCGGGTCCTATGGGATGATCTGGAGTTCTCCGCTTTCTTTGAGATGCCGTCCAAGAGCTTTTATCCTCTGAAGCCACTACGATCTCCCACCGATGTCAAATTTGACAACTGGCAAGTCCCCACTCTGGACGTGGACTTTCTCATCTTTGGCAACCTTCAGGTGGATAGCGGACTCGCCGTGGTGGAGGCCTATCTGTACGACGTGCGGACACGAGAACAGGTTTTGGGAAAGCGCTACAACATCTCAGATAAGGCATTGATTCAAAGAGTGGCCCACGAATTCGCCGATCAGGTGGTTTTCCAGTTGTCTGCCGGAACCAGTCGCGGCGTGGCTCGTGCGCAGATCGCTTATAGCTCTCTCAAAGGTCAAGGCAAGGAAATCTATGTGATGGACTATGATGGAGCGAATCAGCGGACCATCACCGCCAACGGGGGCTTAAATAAATTCCCCGAATGGTCCTCTGATAATTCAAAGCTGGCTTTCATCACCCATCTTCCCCGTAGCAGCCGATGGGAATTATGGATTCAGTCTCTGGATGGAGGCCGAAGAGTGTTGCCGCTACCGAGTTCCTATGTCGCATCCCCGGCCTTTTCCCCCGATGGCACGCAGCTGGCGTTTTCAACCCGCGAAGTGAACGGCACCGATGCAGGCATTTACATCTCTAATCTTGACGGCAGCCGGCTCAAAAACCTGAGCAACCACTCAGCCATAGACTCTTCGCCCACCTGGAGTCCAACGGGACGGCAAATTGGCTTCATTTCCGATCGCTCGGGCTCCCCTCAGTTGTGGTTGATGGATTCTGATGGATCGAATGTTCAACGCTTGGTTCGAGAAGGGGGTCACTGCGACAGTCCTAATTGGTCCCCGGACGGCCGATTCATCACCTATTCCTGGCAGCCACGCGGCCAGTGGAATCACCAGATCTACGTCATAGAAGTGGCTACCGGAAGAATCTTCCAGTTGACTTCAGGTCGTGGCAGTAGCGAGAATCCGCACTGGTCCCCCGACGGCCGCCATATCGCATTCCAAAGCAATCGAACCGGAGCCAAACAGATCTTCGTTATGAATGCCGATGGGAAAAATTTAAGACAGATCACCGCTTATGGTAGCAACGAAAGTCCTGCATGGGCGGGTTACCCGGTGACTGAAACCCAAGAATAAGGGGTGGAGGAAATCTGATATGCGACGTGTCTCTCTTTATAATCTGAGTTGGTTCCTTTGTTTCCTCTGTTTACTCACCGCAGCGGCCTGCCAAAAAAGGCCTCCCCCAAGGGCACCCTCACCAAGTCCTTCCCGTTCAGGTGACATAGCCCGCAACGACCGGCGCGCTGGTTCATTGCCTACCGTGACCCTGACTGCCTCGCCGAGCAGCGTTGAGCGCGGGGAGCAGACTACACTTAGTTGGACGACAACCGACACCATGTCACTTTTAATCGATAGCGGTATAGGAAACGTCGCCGACAGCGGATCCTTAGTGATCTCTCCTCGAGAATCCACCACCTATACCGCAACGGCCACGGGTCCTGGAGGACAAGCCACTGCCACCACTCGGGTGACTGTCGTTCCCCGATCGGCCCGGGGCATCATCACCTCCACGGACCTGGACGGTCTCCAACAGGCCATCGAAGAGGGAAAAATCCAGCCCCTATTTTTTGAGTACGATCAGGCGGGAATCAATGCCGAGGGGGAGCGCGTCCTCAAAGAGAATGCCCGCTGGTTTCAGCAGTTTCCCAACGCCACGATTGTGATTGAAGGCCATTGCGACGAACGAGGAACCGAGGAATACAATCTGGCCTTGGGGGATCGGCGAGCACAGGCGGTCAAAGTCCATCTGGTGCAATTGGGAATCGATCCCGGTCGCATGGAAACGATCTCTTTCGGTGAGGAGCGGCCCTTTGCACCCGGTTACGACGAAGCCGCCTACAGGCTGAACCGACGTGCTCATTTTATAGTCATAAGGTGAAAAGGCTGACAATAGACCACAGACCATAGACCATAGACATCAGGAGCTTGAAACTTGGACCGCAAGTTGATTCCCCTTCGACTGCGGGATAGAATCGAGAGCCGGGACTATTCGTAGGCTCTCGTCGCGAAGTGGCTGAAAACGCCGTCGTGAGTGCGTTGCGCCACACGCGAGGGTACCCCGCTTGCGGGTCGCGGAACGATGGCAGGGCGGATGGTTTCGCCAACTGCAATAGAGAATCCATGAATAATCCCGGCTAATGGAGGCCGTTATGAAGCGAATCCAACCGATCATAAGTCTTCTGGTGGTTTTGACAGGGTCCCTATCCTGGGGACTGGCAGGAACAGAAGAGGAAATCATTCGTCTTCAAAACGACGTCCTGCAGGTGCAGAATCAGATCCGAGTGCTTCAAAAAAGTGTGGATGACACCACGGCCATCTTGAGGGCTTTGCTGGAACAGGT
>JACZQQ010000114.1 GCA_022545645.1 Acidobacteriota bacterium
AAGAGATCTGGGCTACACCCTGTTGGATGAAGAGAGCCTGAGGCAGCACTGGCAGGTGATGTTGGTCTTCGACAATTTGATCTTCAACGACGATCGCAATCGGGGAAATTATCTCTATGACCCAAAGGGCAAACTGTGGATGGTCGATCATACTCGATCGTTTCGAACCGATGAGGAGTTACCCTACCCGTCAGGTATTCTTTACTCGGAACGCCGGTTGTGGGAGGGATTGCAAAAGCTGGAGTCGTCTGTGATGAGAACCCAGCTCCAGAAGTACCTGGGTCCTTCTGAACTGGAGTCCCTGATCAAGCGCAAGGATCGACTGGTGGAGTACATCCGGGAAATGATCGCCGAACGCGGCGAAGAGGATGTGCTCTTTAGCTTCTGACTAGTCCCATCTCACGTAGGGGTACACCACCGGCTGACCCCTACGAAGGTTTCCGACGGCATGACGGCACGAAATTTGTGATTTCCTTTTGAAATAAGTTGTGTTGCTCCCCTATGGGCGGGCTGATCTCCGCCTTGGGAGATCATTCATACCCTAAGCTGTAAGGGATGTCCTGATACCGTTTACTTGGACAGGCTACTAACGCACCATGTTCAGTTCCTCGGCCGCCTCACGAATCCCTTCAAAATCCTCGTTGCTAGCCGGAATGAGACGTTTGCGAGGAAGAGCCACCAATAGTAAAGGATCCTCAATGTCAATCAGTACCTGCTGCAGCCGGTCTGTAAAGCCGTTTCCGAATTGGGTTTCCAATTCCGGGTGGGCCGTCCAATTGTAGTCGGCAAAAAGGGGAGTCTTCCAGATGATCCGGCACACTTCCGGATCTGTTTGACCGGCCTCCACTCGCCGGTCATAGACCTTGTAGTTGATGACCCCCACCTGGTACTGGCCGCTTTCCACCAACTCGGCGGTCTTGTCATGACTGCCGGAGAAGCCCACGGGATGGGTGAAAAAATCCTGGGGTGATCGGCCGGCGTTTTGGCGGATAAAGTATTCCGGCATGAGTCGGCCCGAGGTGGAACTCGCCGATCCAAAAGTGAAGCGTAGGTCGGCGATGGCTGCGGGGAACTCCTGGGACAGCTCCAGACCCGTATCTTTGTGAGCGATGAAATAGGAGTAATAGGTGGGATCGGCCTCTCCCTGGGCGATGGCCCGGGCACCCGGTACCCCCTGACGTGCCTGGACTCCGGTGAGACCTCCAAACCAGGCCAACATCACATCGGCATTCTTGAACATCTCCACCGCCCCCTGATAATCGCGGGCCGGGACATACTCGACGCTGATTCCCAACTGTTGGCTCAAGTATTCCACCAGAGGTTGAAACTTCTCCTGAAGTTCGGTGCTGGTCTGATCGGGAATGGCGGTGAAACGAAGGATTTTCGTCGTCTCCGTTACTGTTTGACCACAGCCACTGAGCAGCCCTGCTGCCAGAGCCAGTAAGGCCAGCCGTCTTATTGTGGGCATCGAATCATCCTCCGCAAAGTTGAGACTCCCAGTCTACGGGACCGATTGAGGGTTTTTCCAATAGGTAATTTCGATGGTGTTGGGTGCAAGTCATCGGGAATTCAGGGGTCAAAGGGTCAGTGGAGACCAGAATCCACCCGAAGGCTTTCTTGAGTGGTCCCGAGAGAACGGGGCCGTTGTCTAGCTCCTCCCTCCCCATTGAGCTCTTCCGTCCAACAGACCTGTCACTTGTATCAGTTTACAGGGCAGGGCCAGGTCCTTTAAACTAGGTCCCTGGGAATATAGAGAAGTGGTCCAATAGGGTCCACACGTGCTCCCATTCGAAGCGTGTGGGCCGTCTCAGCATTTAACCCAAAAGAAGATACAAGCTAAAATAAGAGAGTTGGTCAGAGTGGGGAGTCGATAATATGTTTCTTTCCGATACCGCAATTAAACGTCCTGTCACGACCATTCTCTTTACCGCTGGAATTCTTATCTTTGGGTATATCGCCTTCCAGAACATGGGGGTCGATCTCTATCCCGAAATTGAATTCCCCACCGTGTCGATTTCCTCCACTCTTCGGGGTGCCGATCCGGAGATTATGGACTCTGACGTCACCGACGTTCTGGAGGAACAGATCAATACCATTGAAGGCGTCAAGACCATTCAGTCCACCTCCAGAGAGGGCCACTCCCAAATCGTGGTCCAGTTTGTGCTGGGCAAGGATGTCGATGTGGGAGCTCAGGAGGTGCGAGACAAGGTGAATATGGCCCAAGCCGATCTCCCTCGGGATCTCGAGGCTCCCATTGTTCAAAAAATCGATATGGCCATGGCACCCTTTATGTGGATTGCCGTCACCAGCCGGGGAGATTATCGCAGGATTGCCCGCTACGCCGATGAGGTGGTGAAAGAACGACTTCAGACCGTTCCCGGAGTGGGAGCGGTCATGATGGGTGGGTTTCAAGAACGACAGATCAGGATCTGGCTGGACCCGGAGCAACTGGAGGCCAGAAACCTCACGCCGCGCGACGTGGCCGCCGCTGTTCGCCGTAAACACATTGAACTTCCCGGAGGGAGAATCGAGCAGCCGGACAGGGAATTCGTGGTGAAGGTCCAGGGAGAATATGAATCCGTTGAAGAGCTCAGAGAGCTGGTGGTGGCAACCCGAGATAAAACGGTGATTCGTCTCAAGGACGTTGCCCGGGTGGAAGATGGATCCGAGGATCTGCGCTCCATCGCTCGCTTCAATGGCCTTCCCGCCGTAGGCCTGGGAATTCAGAAACAGTCGGGAACCAACACCGTTGAAGTCGCCCAGGGGGTCAAAGCAGCCCTGGCAGAGATTAATAAAATCCTTCCCGAGGACATCAATGCAGACATTGCTTTTGATACAGCACGGTTTATCGAGACAGCAATGAATGATGTCCTCTTCGATTTATTCCTGGGAGCTGTTTTGACTGCGGTGGTGATGCTGGTTTTCCTGCGCAACTTCCGCATGACATTCATCGCCGTCATGGCCATTCCCACCTCGATTATCGCTTCCTTTGTGGCCATGTACGCTCTGGACTTCACCATCAACAACATGACCATGTTGGCCATGTCGCTGGCCATCGGAATTGTCATTGACGACGCGATCGTGGTGCTGGAGAACATCTACCGCTATGTGGAGAAGGGGGTGAGCAGCATCAAAGCGGCTCGCATGGGCACCTCGGAAGTGGGGTTGGCCGTGCTGGCAGCTTCTTCCACCATCATAGCGGTTTTCGTTCCCGTTGCCTTTATGAGAGGGCTGATCGGAAGGTTTTTCTTCCAATTTGGGCTTACCGTCGCCTTTGCCGTCCTGGTGTCGGTCATCATCTCATTCACCTTGACCCCCATGCTTTGTTCCAGGCTCTTAAAGAAAGAACAGAAACATGGTCCGATTTTTCAGGCCTTCGAAAACGCCTTCAAGAGGTTGGAAAGGACCTATGCCAGATATCTGGATCGTGCCTTGCGTCATCGGTGGGCGACCGTGGGTATGGCCAGCCTCATCTTTTTGTTCGGACTTGCCCTGGTTCCTTTTGTTCCCAAAGGATTGATGACTGAGCCCGACGAAAGCAGTTTTATGATGCGCGTTGAAATGCCCACCGGAACGTCGGTTCAGAGAATGGACCAGTATCTTCGCCAGATCGAGACCGTCGTTTTTTCACAGGAGGAGGTCGAGAGCGTATTCGCTGGTACGGGAATGATGGGAGGGGCCAATACCGGTGTTCTCTTCGTGGTTCTCTTGCGTCCCCACCAGCGGGAAGCGAGTCAAATCGAGGTCAAAGCACGACTCCGAGAGCATTTGAAAGAGGCCGTGCCCAACGCGGTGATTGCCATTGAGAACATCAGCCCCTTGGGTCACGCAGGGCGAAACGCGGAGGTGCAATACATCGTGCAGGGGCCCAACGTGGAGGAATTAGACCGGGTGACGGCCCAGATGATGGCCCGGATGCGGCAAGTTCCCGGACTGGTTGATATCGATAGCGACCTGCGGCTGAACAAACCGGAGTTAAGGGTCAAGATCGCCCGCAATCTGGCCGATGATCTGGATGTTGACGTTCAGGGCATTACCGAGAACTTCAATATTCTTTTTGGAGGACAGGACGTCGCCACTTTTAAGGAAGGCGGGAAACGGTATGACATTCGACTGCGGGCTCTGCCCGATGCCAGGCTGGAAGCCGAGGACCTGCTTCGAGTCTCCATGCGCTCCTCACAGGGTCCACTCATAGACGCAGCTAACCTGGTCGAGATCCAGCAGGGAACGGGTCCCGATTCCATCAACCGTTACAATCGGAGGCGTGCAGCCATACTGTTCGCCAATCTGGGGGGGATTTCCCTGGGAAGAGCTATGGATGAAATGGCGGAAATAGCGGATAGCCTTATTCCTGAAGATCCGGCTTGGTCCACCACTTTGGGCGGAGCCTCAGATCTTTTCAACGAGTCGTTCCAGTACCTGATTTATGCCATAGCCGTTGCGCTTCTGATGATTTACCTGATTTTGGGGTCACAATTCGAGTCGTTTATCCACCCCTTCACCATTATGACCTCTGTCCCCCTGGCCATAGCGGGGAGTATTGGTCTTCTCTTGGTCACGGGAACGCAGCTGGATATCTTTTCCTTTATCGGGTTGGTGATGTTGATCGGAATCGTCACCAAAAATGCCATCTTGCTTGTGGACTTCACGAATCAGATGCGAAACGAGGGTATGGATCGTGAACAGGCTCTTCGCCGGGCGGGACCGTTGAGATTGCGTCCTATTCTGATGACTGCCTTCACCACCATGGCCGCCGTCCTTCCCATGGCTTTGGCATTGAGTGAAGGGGGCGAACAGCGTGCCCCGATGGCGATTGCTGTCATCGGAGGAATGTTCACCTCGACCTTCCTGACGCTGCTCGTGGTCCCTTGTGTTTATACTTTGATGGACGACTTCGGCAACTGGTTTGCTGGGATTTTTCGCGGGATCAACGTGGCAGAAGAGTCTGGGACGAGGCAGTAGGTATGAGATTAGGGTTTCTTCAAATGACTAGAAAGCTGGAGTGGGTTTCATTTCTGGCCTGCCTGCTGACTTTGGGCTGTGGCCCGGAGGGTAGTGCAGCAGAAATCGGAGCCGACAAGGAAAGTGCTCTTCGGGCCCGAGAGGTCGAGGTGACTTCCGTGGTCCGCCGGGACTTCAATCGAACCCTTCAGTCCACCGGTTCCCTGATCCCTAAGGATCGTGCCAGGCTCCGGGCACTGGTCGAAGGTCCGCTGGAAGCAGTGTTCGTCGATATAGGAGATTCCGTACAGAAAGGACAGGCTCTCTTCAAGACCCGGCCTGTTGATTCCAGGCTGGCGGTGGAATCGGCGGAGGCGGCTCTTCGAACCTCCCGTGCCAGCCTCAACGAGTTGCTGGCCTGGAGACGTTCCGAAGAGATTGATGTGCTCAGAGCAGAGGCAGCTCGGTCCGAGGCCGAGTATCAGAGACTTCGGAATGAACGTGATCGCGCGGCTTCTCTCCTGGAGCGTGGAGCGATCTCCACCTCAGAGTGGGAGCAGGCCCGTACGGTCTTTGAGACCGCAGAGGCCATGCTCGAGATCTCCCGGGAGCGCCTCCTCATCGCTGAGACCGGACCCACCAAGGAAGCCATCGAAGTGGTAGAAAATCGAGTCACGGAAAAGGAAGTGGCTTTGGCACAAGCACAGCAAAGGCTTGAAGATACTTCTGTGAAGGCACCTTTTAACGGCATCATCACCGGGAAGTTCTTGAACTCTGGAGACTTCGTGAAACGCGGAGACGAAGTCCTGGAAATTACAGACCTTTCCTCTCTGGAAGCGGAAATGAAAACGCCGGAGCGCTATGCCAGCTTGATGAAAGTAGGCATTCCGGTCACCTTAAGCATCGAAAGTTTGTTGACGGAGCGGAAGGGACAAATCACAGCGGTCAATGAAGCCATCGACCTGAATACTCGCACCTTCCTGGTCAAGGTGAGGATCGATAACAGGGACCACTCAATAAAGGCAGGGACTTTTTTCACCGCTGTGTTCCAGCTGCCACCCGTCAGGGATTCGATAGCCATTCCTACGGCCGCCCTGCGCCAGGAGGGAGGTCGCTCATTGGTCTGGGTGGCGGATGAAGGCAGAGCTCGACAGCTGATCGTCGTAGCGGGAGAGCAGGACGATGACTATGTCCAAATTCGCAGCGGTCTCAGCGGAGACGAAAAAGTGGTCATTGAAGGAGCTGGAGCTCTCTCGGAAGGAGATCGGTTACAAATCTTTTCTCCTTCGGAATAACCCATCCTATCTTCGGATATCCATTGCTTCAAAGAAGGAAAGGTCACCATGAGAAAATTGTTGTCTAGCTTACCGGTTCGTACGGCACTGTTCGGTGTCCTGTGTTTGATGGTCTTTGGCGCCGAAGCACTGGGCCAGTTCATCCCCTTTGCGAAATATTTCAGCGACCAGAGAAGAGCTGTAATCGTTGTACCTCCTACAGAAATCAGTGGGCTGGTGCGTGACGGAAAGGTTCGTCTCACCGAACAGCAGGCCGTTGAAATGGCTCTCCGCTACAATCTCGAAGTCAACATCGAGCGCCACACTCCCCTTTTGAACCTGTGGGCTGTCGAGGAGCAGAAAGGGGTGTATGACCCCCTGGGAACCTTCAACTTTGATTGGGATCGTGAAAAAAGCCCGACCACATCCGCTCTGCAAGGCGGAAACAGCATTACCAATGTCCTGACCCTCTATCAATTTGGCTATGAACAAAAATTTTCAACCGGCTCCACCTTTGAGATGAACTTTCTGGGAAGCCGGGGAAGGACAACCAGCTTCTTTTCCAGTCTCGTACCGGCAATCACAACCAGTTTTGAAGTTCTCTTCCGACAAAATCTTCTGAAAGGGTTTGGGAGAATCCCGGCCGACTATCAGATCGAAATCAGCCGCACCAATCTGGAAATCAGCCAGCAGGAATTCAAACGTCGCGCCGTTGAACTGATCCTTCGGGTCCAGGACCAGTACTGGAACTTGAGGTTTGCTCTTGAGGCCATCCGGGTTGAAGACACCGCGTTGGAAGCAGCCCGAACGCTCCTGGAGCAAAATGTGGCCCGCTTTGAAGTGGGCAGTGCTTCGCGCCTGGAGGTGTTGCAGGGAGAAGCGGAACTTGCTCTGAGACAGGAGGAGAGGATTCGAGTCGGTTATCGCCACCGCCAGATTCAGGACCGGCTGATTCGGCTGATCAGTGATTATGAAGACCCCCGCAGCTTCCCCTTTGAGATTGTGCCCGCTGACCTTCCCGATGCAGACTTTCAGGTGTCGGAGTCCTTTGAACGACTGCAGGCGATTGCCCAGGAATTGCGCCCCGAACTGCAACAATCCGATCTGCAGATCGAGAACGAACGGGTCAATTTGGATCTGTCCCGAAATGAGCTGCGGCCCACCCTCGATCTGGTGGCCGGTTATCAGCAATTTGGACTCGGAGGGCAAAGAATCGTGCGTGATTTTTCGGGAGGATTTACCGATCCAGAGATCATCGACATCATTCCCGGAGGATTGGAGGATTCTCTGGACCAGCTCTTCAGTTCCGAATTTTATGGTTACTTGCTGGGATTTGAGGTAAGGCTGCCGGTCTTCAACCGGGAAGCTCGGGCTAGAAACGCCCAGGCACAGATTCGTTATGACCGAGCAGTGCTGAGTCGGCAGAATGTCCAGCAGTTGGTTTCCCTGGAGATCCGCGACGCTTTGACTCAACTGGAGATGAACCAAGCCAGTCTTAAAACCGGAAGTTCAGGGTTGCGGGCTGCCCAGGAGCGCCTGGAAGCGGAGCAGGCTCGTTTTGAGGTGGGAGCGGGAACCACCCGCCAACTGATTGAAGCTCAGCGGGACCTGCTTCGGGCTGAATCGATCGTGGTGCGGGCGGAAACCGACCTGATGAAGAGTCAAGCACTGCTGGATCGAGCGCTGGGCCGGACTTTTGAACGTCACAACATCAGCCTCACCGAAGCCCTGGAGATGAATCTGCGATAGGGGCCCCGCTGGGGCCCAAAATCCCAAATTCAAAATCCCAAATTCCAAACAAATTCCAAATCTCAAATTCAAAATTCGAAACAAAGTCGACCACAGACCAGTTGCCGCACACTGGCATGACAGCACGAAAACACGTCTTCCCATTCATGAGCCATTCCACTAAGCTCGCTAGATGGGGGATTTAAGCAGAACCCTGGGAGGGAAAGGTGGACCGTGCAGGATAAGAGATATGATGTTGCCATCGTAGGTGCCGGTTTTTCAGGACCTATCCTGGCGGCCAAGATTGCCGAGAAGGGGGTGAAGCCGGGAAACGGAGAGCCACTGGCGATTGCCCTCATTGACGCCGGGCCCTACTACAAAGGAGCCGCTCGACCCGGTTACGGCTCTACCCTCCGACGCCAGATGTTCACCAATCTGGAGGGCAAGCATCAGCAGACTCACCTCTGGAA
>JACZQQ010000115.1 GCA_022545645.1 Acidobacteriota bacterium
GGGCCGGGGGGGGCGGCCGGTTCGGCGATGTCCGCAAGGGGCTTCACTCAAGAAGCCGAAGCGGTGCACGGAACACCACCCTCAGGGATTCCCCTTCGGGTCCAGTCCCTGATCTCGGTGCTGACCAAAAAAGGGCTGCTGGATCCCAAGGCCGTGGACGCGCTGATTGAGTATTACGAAACCAAAATCGGTCCCCATACTGGGGCCCAGGTTGTAGCCCGGGCTTGGGTGGATCCGGCCTTCAAAGAAAGGTTGTTGGACCACGCTTCCTCCACCATCACCGAGTTAGGACTTACGGGGATCGGGAACTCACGGGCGGACCTGGTTGCCCTCGCCAACACTGCCGAGGTGCAGAACATGGTGGTCTGCACTTTGTGCTCATGCTACCCCTGGGCTCTTCTGGGACTTCCTCCCACCTGGTACAAGGACTTTGCCTTTCGATCCCGGGCCGTGATCGAACCGCGCGCGGTACTGGAGGAGTTTGGAATGACCCTGGAGAAGGATGTGGAGGTTCATGTCTGGGACAGCACCGCCGATCTGCGCTATCTGGTGATTCCAGAACGCCCGGAGGGAACGGAGGGGATGACGGAGGAAGAACTGGCTGCGCTGGTGACACGGGACTCCATGGTAGGCGTTGAAAAACTGAAACCCTTTGAGCCGGAGACTGCAGTATGAACGGTATTCATGACATGGGCGGTATGGATGGGTTTGGCGAAGTTCTGCCCCAGGACAACGAAGCTTTCCATGAAGATTGGGAAAAGCAGATCTTTGTCGCCAATCGGTTGGTGCGGACACCGAGTCTCAATGAAGGCCGCTCGACGGAGTATATGGATCCGGTGGACTACCTCGGCTGGGGCTATTTTGGCCGGTCACTTCACTCATTGGAAAGAAAGGTCCTGAGACACGGACTCGTTACTGAAGAGGAACTGGAAAACCCGGATGGGAGGCTTGCCAGGGTGGATGGCTTCGAGGTGATCAAAGCGGAAGAAGTGGAGGCCCGTTTTCGAACCAGGCGTGGGAGTCGCGTTCAAGTGGACGTTTCGCCCAAGTTTCAGGTGGGTGACCGGGTGATCGTAAAAAATGAGCATCCCCCGACCTACACTCGATGCCCGCGATACGTCCGAGGGCTTCGGGGTCAAGTGCAGAGGGATCGTGGAGTGTGGCCCTTTCCGGATACGGCCTCGTATGGATTGGGAGACAAGCCCCAACACTGTTATTCCGTCAGATTCGCAGCCACCGAACTTTGGGGGAGCCGAGCCGACCCCAAGGATCGTGTCTACGCGGATCTTTTTGAAGATTACCTGGAGGTGGCTTCCTAGATGATCGACTGCAAAGAACTGAAGGATTTACCGTTGTTGCCCAGAGACGAGGAGGGCCCCGTATTTGAGGAACCGTGGCAGGCCCAGGCCTTTGCCGTGGTCGTGAAACTCAACGAAGCGGGTCTGATCACCTGGAAGGAATGGGCCCAATGTCTGGGCGGTGTGCTTCAAGAAGCCGAATCGCGTGGCGAACACGATACGGGCAAGCGCTACTATGAGCACTGGCTCACCGCCCTGGAGCGGTTCGCTCGGGAAAAGAATCTGGCCCAAAGTGACGAGCTGGAACGGGAGAAGGAAGAGATTCTCGCTCGGTTCATTGAGCATACGCATTCTCATACGCATAGTGACTAAATGGAACTGCAACCAGAAAGAGGGGTACTCGAGATGAATGTAAAATCTATTTTCTCAATTCCACGAGGCCTGGTGATCCTGATTGCAGGGCTGGCATCTCAGCAAATGGCCTTTGGCCACCATGCGGAATTCATGGAAGGACATCCCCTGGTTCAGGGCTTGAGTATGCCACTTCACGGGCTGGATCATATCCTGATGGCCATTGCAGTGGGCATCATCGCCGTTCAACTGGGAGGCCGGGCCCTATGGATGGCCCCTGTTGGTTTTTCCGCGGTGCTGCTGACGGGAGGCCTTCTTAACCTGAATGGCATCTCGATACCTTTGCTCGAGCTGATGATCGTGGCTTCGCTCCTTCTGGCGGGAGCCCAACTGGGCCTCGAGAACCGCTTGCCTGCCGGAATCATCGTGGTCCTCTTTTCCCTGCTGGGTGCCTTTCACGGCCAGGCCCTGATTTTGCCACTCCTTGCCGAGGCCCCGCTGGCGGATATTCTGCTCTTTATCGGTGGCTGTGTTTTTTCTGCCTTGCTGCTTCTGTCCTTGGGCGTAGGGATCGGATTCCTGCTCAAAAAGAATGTCAGGGAAAAGAACCTGTTTCCCCTGGCCGGTGCCTGTTTGGCGGTGAGTGCCCTGGTGATCGTTCTGGTTCCCGAGGCCAACGGCTGGCTCGGTACTGTTTTCGAGGGACTGGGGACAGCCATCTTTTCTTGATCGGAGTTGAAAAACTGAAGCTCTGTAAACGGGAGCGAGGCGCATGAACGGTATTCATGACATGGGGGGTATGGATGGGTTTGGTGAAGTTCAGCCCCAGGACAGCGAAGCTTTCCATGAGGATTGGGAGAAGCAGGTATTTGCCGTAAATTTGTTGGTGCGGACAGGCGGCAATCTGGATGAAAACCGTTACATGACAGAGATCATCCCACCGGCTGAATACTTGGGCCAAAGCTATTTTGCCCGCTGGTTATCCCGAAAGGAAATTAGCCTGGTGAAATATGGGCTGGTCACTGAAGTGGAATTAAAGAACCCGGCGGGAAGGCTTGCCCGGGTAGATGGTTACCAGGTTGTCAGAGCCGAGGAAGTGGAAGACCGCCGAACATGGCGCTCAAATCGCATGCAGGTGGATGTTCCGCCCAAATTCCAGGTGGGCGAAGATGTGATAGTAAAAAATGAGCATCCTCGAGGCCACACCCGACGGCCTCGATACGTCCGAGGGCGTCGGGGCCGGGTGCACATCGATCACGGAGTGTATCCCTTTCCCGATACGCGGGCCCATGGACTGGGAGACAAGCCCCAGCACTGTTACTCCGTCAAATTTGCAGCGACCGAACTTTGGGGGAGCCGAGCCAACCCCAAGGACGTTGTTTACCTGGATCTTTTTGACGATTACCTAGAGGTGGCCTGATTACCTGGAGAGGGTAGGCTCACAGCTCGCTGTGTCGAAGTCGTAGCGAGTGAAGTGAAACTTCTCGAGGTTCATCGGGACAGGAAGATAGCGACCTGCGGACATCATCGACTCAACGTAATCGTAGATTTGCTGGACTTGACGGGGTGAATGGATGGCCTGGAGCCACACGCAGGCGCCCCTGAAAATCACCAGCACCACGTTGGCCAATGGACAAGGTCCGAGACACCCGGCGATGGTGAGGTGAACTCGCTTACGAATCCCTCGAGCCTTCCATTCAGACTTCCATGCCTGCAAGGGAACGGCAGGAAACCCCTTCTCGGTATTGCCGCAGCAGCAACCCTGGCAAACCAGGATGTGTCCCTCCTGATGACGAATTTCTTTGATCTCTCCACTTGGGGTTGGAATGTCGATCAAGTTGTTCGGACACGGCTCCGATGAGGGGCTCTGAACCGATCGGATCCTGGGGCTCATGCCGGAATGGTAAGCCTTTGGGGAAGCGAAGGCAATCGCAAATTGAGGACTGTTAGAACCGCATCTTCTCTCCCCGCTTATGGGAGAGATGGCCCGTCTCCTGCATCCACCTGATTTCGTTTAACCCATCAAAGGGGCCGCGCCCGGTGAGGTTCTTGATATAAAACAAGAGATAGCCACGTTTGTATGCGTCGCCATAGGATTGGCGTTGCTCCTGGCGATAAGCCTCGTTTGAGCTATAGACTCGGATATTCACATGTTCGCGTCTCCCCGCCAGTGTCTGGATGAGTTCGATAAGCTCCTCCTCCGTGGCTTCGTCACTCACCAGGATTTCCAACCCAAGGCCTCTGTAATCGCGATTCGGTTTCCAGTCGCGCAATACGGAGTGTTCGATGACCTGGAGTGGGATCTCTTTTTCCTGAGGCTCTACGGTTTCCGAGATATCGGTTTGTGTGGGGGCGAGTGGAGGCGGTTGCTCTCTGAGGCTGGTGAACCAGAAGGACAGGAGACCGAACCCGAGGAGGACGGCGAAAAACCATTGGGTTCCACTCATTTCCGCTCTTCTTCTCCTGCAAGTAGGGAGGCAAGGCCCTCCGGGGGCGGAAGGCCTAAAACCCTGCCTCTTGGTGCCTATAAAAGGTGACTCGAATTTCGGTGTGGCAGGGGAGGTTTACAAGCCTGCCACGATTCCAAACGACATCCGGAGATTATTGGTTCCGACTCCAGAAATCCTGAGGTTGAGGTAATCGATCTGGCCTGCCCTAATGGCGAGTTTGTCAGAGATCTTTACATCCACTCCTCCGCCAAATCCGTAGGCCAGTCCTATGTCACTGTTGAAAACACCTGCCAGGCCCACGTTGACATGAGAAAAACCGAACAATCCATGCGCGAATGGAATGAATCGCGGATGGGCCCGAAAGGAAAACTGCGGTCCAAACAGGAATGTGTGGTTGCGCTGGGTGTCGAACGCGGGGTCTGCAGGCGTACCGTATTGCCCGGAGACATCGACAATGAGACCGATCCGCTGATTGATGTTTTGTACAAAAACTGAATTCCATCCATGCAGATTGAACGAACCATTCACAGGATCGTCTCCACGAAAATAGGAATAGCCGCCAAACACCTCAAAGTGGGAGTAAGCTCCCTTCTCGAGTCCACCCGAAGTGGGCTCCGGTGAAGTGGCTTCCGGCTGTGAAGGAGCCATGGTCGATGAAGTGTTCCATGGCGCTGGAGAGGGGCTGGGCGAAGAAGTGGCGGGTGTCACTGAAGGGCCGGTGACTGGAGCTGCTAACACCGCCTCAATGATTCTGCGAGAAGCCCCTGCCTTTTTGAGTTTCACGATATCGTCAGCACTGGGCGCGGATTCCATTGAACTGATGTTGACTTTCTGAATGATGGTTCGACTTCTTAGCTTTGCCTTCACCATCCCGATAATATCGTCAATGGTAAGCGCCTCTTGCCCATAGAGACCCACTGAAAAGGCCATAAAGCAAGCAAGCATAAAACAAATACCTTTCATAACCGCACCTCCTGTTGTGAGATTCTTGAAGAGTTCCAAGTTCTGAAACCCCGTTCTCAGAATAGACCTGTCTCGAGAGTGACACACCTGCACTCGCATAGTGGCGATTCTAGCGATATCCCTAGAGCCTTACAGTGACGTGCGTCACAAACCTGTTTTCAGGGGAAAAACCCAGGCGAGGGAGGAAAGCGTGAGAAACAGGGCGAAAACATGGGACATAGAGGAGCAAAACGTGGGGATGTCCCCCTGTTGATGCTGAGCTACACTCCACCCTCTGCCGGGCCTATTGATCTGGGACTATGTGGGGACATCCTTCACTGGCGTGTGAACTCTATCGATTGCGGAAGGAACCCGCACCATGGTGCTATCACCGGCACAGACTTGGAGAAATTTCCTGAACCTCTTAAACACGCTCTCCTGAAGGTAAGGAAGGTGGTACTTGGTACAGAGCGCTTGAACTTTCGGCTGGATCTCCTGGTACTTCGTCATGGGCAGGTTAGGAATCAGATGGTGCTCAATCTGGTAATTGAGCCATATCTGGGGATAGTCTATCCAGTCGCTTCCGGTCTTGTAGTTCACCGAGCCCAGGACCTGATTCACGTAAAACTCCTGTTTGTTTTTGTAGTGGTGGTCGAAACGGAACAGGTCAGAACCGGTGTGATTGGGACCGATGATCATGTAGGTGTGGAAGTTCGTGATCAACTCGGCCAGCACTCTATTGATGAGCACGAACCACACCGCGGTTGTCCCCAGCGGGAGAAAGAGAAGCGGGATGACGACAAAATGGAACATGAAAAAGGGCAGGTAGCATGAGAACCAGAGTTTACGCACCAGCCCATTGCGGAGGTCGAAGAAATTGGAGAACCCAATGGGAGTGACCTGCCTCTGGTTCGGGCCTCTACTCTTGTGCGATTCGAGGGCGTTGAGCGTGCTCGGCGCATAATAGCTGAACTTCCAGGTGATTCCGGTCAGGAACAGCACCAGGTATTTTATGGTGCGGGGACCTTGCCAGTTGCGCAGCAGCTCTGCGTGTCGCTCAACCAGATCCGGATCCTTATCTTCGCCGGTATGGTAGTGATGCAGGAAGTTGTGTTCACAAGCCCAGGCTTCGGGCAGAATCCAGTCGAACCAATCGATGAATCGCCGCCACCCCCGGGCAAAGCTCTTACTCGTATACCGCGCCGGCACGCCGGGCACCCTGTCGTAGCCGCCGTGACTGATGTGATGCATGAGGAGCCAGCGAGTGATATTCCCCTGGGCGATGAGAAAGGCGCTGATCGGATTGGGAACCATCCAGGCGGTGGCGAAGCCGAGCAGGCTGCACAGCTTTCCGATCCGCTCCATTTTGACCAGATGGAGGAAGTCCTGGTAGCAGAGCGACTGAAAGACGTCTTGGCGCAGCGCCTCAATTTCTCTGGTGAAAGCCTCGTAATTTATTTCGCCGAGTGAAACCGACTTCGCCCTTTCCATTCCTACAAACCATCCTGTGCTGTGCCGGTGTCGCGGCTGAGAAGATCCCAATAGCCTGACTCGATGTCCACCAAGCGAACCACTAATATATAGTACCTTACTGTCTACTTCCTGAGCCCCGGCGTTGGAAAGAGGCCCGGGACTGGTCCTGGCGGGACGAATCCGGGACGACACCTAAAGAGTCTTAGATCAGGGGAAGTTGTTGGTGCGAAAGGGGGGACTCGAACCCCCACGGGTGTTACCCCACCAGATCCTAAATCTGGGGAGCAGACGATCCAAAACTATCCAAACCTAGGTAAAACGTAGCTATGACGCGGATCTCGCCACTCTTAGTTGATCCGTTTCTACCCGTTTCTATCCGTTTGTAGGTGGATACAAAGTGGATACACTCTTGAGCACACTATCAGCACCACCCCGAAAGCTATTGGAAGTCATCTTCCCACGAAACCCAAATTCCGCAAACGAACTCATCTACACCAACACCGGTGGAAGCCTCAACTCCTTTTTGAGCGGAAGGTAGGTCGAACAGCTGCATGCTGAATCAGATGAAGGAGATGCTTACAAGGTCTGAGAAACGATTTGTTGCGTATTCACTAAAACACACTAACTGGTTCACGATTCTAGATTATTTCATGTGGATATTTCCGGTACTACTTGTTCTGAGTCTCGTTTTGTTTGCAATCTTGCTATCCTACGAGCCTCCAATCGTTACCTTTCGTCTCTAAAACAGGCCGGCAAGTGCACATTGCTGGACAATGCTCAAGTTTCCATGTCCTCGGTTGATCCATGAGCGCTTCTCTTCTATTCCGAATAGGTCGGACTTTTTTTTGAGCCAGTCCAATTGCACCTTGAGCTTTCCGATCTGCTGGTACAATTCCACTATCAACGTTTCGTCGGTTTCATTTCCCCGCATTCGGTGATCTGCGAAGACCTGGGGCAATGTGTCAAGGGCATGCCGCTTCCTGGTGAACCTCTCATATCCCATCAGCTTATTTCATGAGTCAAATGATTCATTTTAGGGGGGCACTTGTCCCGGAATATCCGGGAGCTCGCAGGCTCTGACTTCAACGCGCGCTCAACAAAGGCGAAATTCGCGCTCCACGATGCCATTGAGAACCAGGGCGATCAACCCACGCACCAACGGAATTCCTGCAGGCTCCGAACGCACCGGCGCAAGATCTTTGTGTAATGGTGATAAAGCTCACAGATTATCTACTGCGAATCTGCCAAAACAGCATTCAAGGGAAATCGTACGAAAATGAAATATTGTATAAACTTTATTGCATCCGTGCATTGCCAGCCAATTCTGGCAGCGCGTGCCTTCGTCTTTGCCCTCCTGCTCTGCCTGGGCAGTGTCCACGGCTGGGCGCAGCAAAACGACCAACAGCAGATGAGGGGCCTCGACGAACAGGTTCAGGAGGTCAAATCAGACGTCCTCAGCATTGCTGCGGAGCTGAGCCAGCTGGAGGAGAAACTGCTGTACCCGTCAGGGACGCAGGTCGCGATCTTCGTCGCGCTGGCCAAGGGCGACCAGATGCGCCTCGACGCCGTGCGGCTCCAGATCGACGGCCAGCTCGTTGCGCACCACATCTACAGCTTCAAAGAGCTCGAGGCCCTGCGCAAGGGTGGCGTGCAACGGATCTACGTCGGCAATGTGGCGACGGGGGATCACCAGCTCGACGTGCTTGTGGACGGCAAGCTTGAGGGCGGCGCGGACTTCAGCCGTACGGAACACTTTACCTTCCGCAAGGAAGTGAAGCCAAAGCTGGTGGAACTGACGGTGGCCGGACCACGTTCCGGCAACACTCCGATCGCGCTGGGGGAATGGTAAT
>JACZQQ010000116.1 GCA_022545645.1 Acidobacteriota bacterium
TCAGTTTCCGGTAAGGGCGTTATACGTCCAAGTGGGCTTTGGGGTTCGAGGCAGACGCACAGGACTTAAAATCCTGTGAGGGTTTCCCTGGTGAGGGTTCGAGTCCCTCCCCGGGCGTAGGACGAATGTTGGTGTGAAATGGGGTCGACCGGTGACCGCCGTGTAGAGTCGAAACGACTGCCAAGCCTCTTTATTTCGAATTTCGAACTTTTTTTTCAATCCATCCTCTGCCTTCTTGCCTTTCTCACTTCCTCCAGCAGTTGGCTAACTCCGGGTCGATCGGCCGGATCACGGCTGTGATGTGCAAAGTAGAGCCTTCCTTCGGGATCGATCAAGAGATCCCCGCCGGACTGAAAGTAATCATCCCGACCGTAGCGCTCGATTTTCCTGCCCCGCCAAAGTAAATGAGCGTACACCTTTACCGTTGCCCACGAGAAGACACGATACCAAGTAAGGAGCTTGAAGCCGAAGTGAGAGTAGGCCTCACGCTGCGGATCCGCGAGAAGAGTGAATGGCCAGGCGTGAACGCGCTGGTAGTGGCTGAGCTGCTCCGGCTCCGCGAAGGAGACGACGACAATGCTCACCCCTTGCTCTTCAAACTCCTTTAGAGCTGACTGCACCTCACCGAGGTGCTCCTGGCAGGCAAGTCAGGCGAGATGGCGAAGAAAGATCAGCAAGGATAAGTCGGGCACGTGATCCTTCAGAGACGATTCTTGCCCGGTCAGGTCAAGAAGACGAATACGATCCAATGGGATCTTTGAGCTGGTCGAAATCATCATCAGAGTGGGCACCCTTTAGATATCCATGGAACACAACAAACTTAGCTCACAACCTGACGGTCGGAGAAAGTCAGACTATTGCAACCCAATTGACTCACGGAACGACCGTCATGGTCATGGACATATCTTGGTGTATTTCACCACAAAAGACCATGCATTCAACCCGGTACTTCCCCGGTTGGGAGGGCGCAGTCAGTGTAAACTCATGGGTCCCCTCCTTTAAAATCAGATGCCAGCCCTGGCCGATCAATTTCTTAATGGTAAAGGTGTGCACGGCTTGGTCTTTTCTTCGGTCCTCCCCTTGCTCAGCCGTAATTCTCAGTCGAACGACCGAGTTGGCTTTGACCGTGATCTCAGGCTTCTTTCTGCCGGGAACCTTGAAACCATCTTCGCCGGCAATAATTTCAATCACCGGCTCATCCCCTAGTAACATCTCGACAGGCGAAAGGACTAGGATGCCCAGTGTGAACAGAACAATGAGAAGGGCTCGCTTTTTTGTGATCATTTCTATACCTCCACTTCAGTTAACGAACAGATTACCGTCCTCTACTGAGTCAGGAACCTGAGGATTCCCTTGGCCTCCTCCTCTGTGAGATTTGCCCGTACCCGCATGTGTCTCATAATTGTGGCCATCTTCCGTTCGGGAAATCTCCGTGGCGCAAGATGACAACGAGTGCAGTTCGACTTGTAGGCGTCGTCAAAATAGAAGGCCGGGGTTTCTTTCTTGGTGAGGGTCGCTTGAGCTTGCTCATGAGAGGCGGCTGGAACAAGGACGGTTTCCGTCACTTGCGTCTTACCAGGTATCTTTTCCACTGGATCGACCTTGTTCGGTTGCTGGGCTACACCGACGGCAACCCAAACGGTCAGCATAGTCAACAGGACAAGGATTCGGCTTTTCATAGTTCCTCCTTTTAAAACAAGAACCGATAGGTCAGTGCCAGACCCCAGAAGTTACCGTGAGAATTGAGGTCCCGACCGTAACTAAAGCTCAACTTCAAGCCATCCGATAAGTAGTAGTTCCATCCCACCGTCAGTCGCTGGGTGTCCACTTCAGGTAACCGACCATGGTGGCCACCTTCCTCAGCATGACCGCCTTCCTCAGCATGATCGCCTTCCTCAGCATGATCGCCTTCGTCGATAGGTTCCCCTACACTGAATGCTAGGTCGTCATGTTCGTCCCCCAGGTGGTCGAAGTCTTCGGGTGCGATCTCATCAATGAGAGAAGGTGCGAAGAATTGCTCAACTCGAAACACCACTTGGGAACGGCGGAAAAAAGGCTTCCAGAAGTCGACTTTTCGCAGACGATAGGCAGCTTCTACCCAGTAACCACTGCCTTCGCTATTGCGCGCATACTCCATGCGAATATCAAGTGGCGTTCGTGGCACTTGCCAGGTGGCATCCAAGCCCACGGAATTGGATCGTTCGTCCTGCAAGAGACGCTGAAAGGAGGCGCCGATCTCCAGTTGCTTCTGGGGCAGGAAAACGCCCCAGCGAGCGCCCGCCATCCGTTTGGATTCGATCGTATTGGTCGTGGTGAGCGCTGAATAATACCCGCTGTAGCTCAGGTTGACCCCTGGAAAGACCTGGGCACCCCCTCGCAACATCAGTCCGTTACCGGAACCGGCCTCGATGGGCAAGATCAGAGGTGTAGGCTGGAGATTTTTGATCCAAATGGGGTGTAAACGCTCGTTAAAAATGCCGAACGGTGTTAAATACCGACCGGCCACAACGGTAAGATAGCGGTGGGCGAAGAAATCGACCTGTAGATATTCCACTGCTTTCTCAAACCCCTTGTTCCACGTCCCATCCTCACGTTCAAACTCGCCCTCCACCTCAAATTCCGCTTCAATGAGCCAGTTTTCTCCGAAAGGAACAAGAAAGACGGGGGTCAGTATAGGCACCACCGTCTGTTTGTCGGGTTCCGAGCTGGTAATGACACCCGCGTAACCCGTTACCACCGGAACGGGCTTGATCCGCTCTTCTTCGTTTTCCTGGGTAGCCTGAGGATGTGCCCAGCTCGTTGTTAGTCCCAAAAGTAGGACGATCGTGGGTACACACTTCCGATATTTCATTGTCTTACCTCCTGCTCTTGTGCTTTCACTGAAGGCCAGTCTTGGAGTTCCATCACCGTTGCAATTAGCAACTCTCGTGCCAAGCATGACGTCGAGCCAGTAAAGATAAGTAACTTCATAAGAATCAATTAGTTAGGATAAGATATTGGATATGACACGCCCTTAAAAGAGTCTGGCTGTGCCGATTTTTCGGCGGGAGGCAGCCAAGCTCAGCTCGCTGCAGATTTGGGAGATCGCAGGGGTGAGGGTTGTGGCCAGGAGGCGGTAACGCCGAAAATTCGGCAGGATCTGCCGAATGCTCGGTTTTGAAGTGGGTATGAGCAGTCGTTTCTATTTGGCGAGCTTACTCTGCAAAGTCGTCCGAGGAAGTCCGAGCAGTTGGGCGGCGCGCTGCTGCTCCCCTCCTGCTTCCTTCATGGCCCACTTAATGAGCTCATCCTCAAACTTCTGGACCAGATCCTTGAGTGGGACTGAATCGACACCGGCCAGATGAAGCGCAAATAGTTTGGGTCCGGCCTGCTCCTCTCGAAGATATTCGGGCAAATGCCGGGGAAGGATCTCGGAGTCACGGCACACGACAACAGCGGATTCCAGGACGCGTCTCAGTTCACGCACGTTTCCCGGCCAGGCATGCCTAAGCAGACAATCGGCTACTTCAGGGGTGAGTGACTTGCGGGGAGCTTCGTCAGAGGCGAGAACACGAAGAAAGTGTTCCGCTAATAGAAGGATATCTTCTCCTCGTTCCCTCAAGAGAGGCAGTTTGATTTCCAGCCCATGAAGGCGGTAAAAAATATCCTCTCTAAAGCGCCCTTCTTTCACCGCCTGAGCCAAGTCTAGCTTGGTGGTGGCGATGACTCGCACGTCTACCTCAATCTCCTTCTCACCCCCGACGCGCTGCAGTGCGCCTTCTTGCAAAACACGTAATAACTTGACCTGGATCTCCAGTGGGAGATCGTCCACGTCATCAAGTAGGAGAGTCCCACGATGAGCCCTTTCAAAGCTTCCTCTTCGACGTTGGATGGCACCGGTAAACGACCCCTTTTCGTGACCCAGGATCTCGCTCTCAGCCAACTCGCCAGGAATGGCCCCGCAGGCCAGGGCCACGAACGGCTCCTGACAACGAGGACCTCTCTCGTGAAGGGCTCGTGCCACCAGTTCCTTTCCGGTTCCACTCTTTCCAACGATCAGAACCGGGGCTGCATTCTCAGCAAAAAGCTCAATCTGTTCGAATACCTTCCGCATGAGAACAGATCGACCTATCAAGGCTCCGTAGGCGTGACTTTGATCAAGGGCAGCTTTCAGGCGATTCAGTTCACGCTGGATCTCCTGGAACCGTGTCAGGTTTCTCAAACGCACTTCGAGTTCGTGGAAGCTGAACGGCTTAGTCAGAAAATCGGCTGCACCCTCACGCATAGCGGCTACGGCCGTTTCAACGGTTCCATAAGCAGTCATCAGAATCACTTCAACATCCGGTGAGTTTTGTTTCACCTTCTTCAAGAATTCCAGTCCGTCCATGGTTGGCATGCGCAAGTCCGTCAAAACAACATCCCATCTATCTTCTTCTAGTTGCTGCAGAGCTTTAAAGGCATTCTCCACAGCCTCTGCCTCATATCCCGCCTCGCGCAGCTGTTGTGTTGTAGTCTCGCGGCTCAGCCGCTCGTCATCCACTACGAGAACTCGAAGTTTTGGGCTCATGTCACTGTTCCTTCTCGCCGTTCTTCTCGTGAATTGAGGGGAATCAAGAACGAGACCCGGGTACCCTTGCCGACCTCGCTTTCTAACACAATCTTACCCCCATGCTCATCTATAACTCGGCGTGCAATGCCCAGCCCTAGCCCGGAGCCTTTACCGATGGCCTTGGTGGTGAAGAAGGGATCAAAGGCTCTGGGAAGATGCTCAGCAGCGATGCCCTCTCCCGTGTCCCAAATATCAATGTGCACGACTGGATCTTTCTGCCCGCTGACATAGGTTCTCACTGTGATCGCACCCCCATTGGTACAGGCGTCCAAGGCGTTGTCTAACACGTTGAGAAGGGCCTCACTGAACTGGTTGGCGTCGAGCTGCATAACTGGAACTTCCTTCAAATCCATTTCAATTTTTACTCTCTTCTTATGGCTTTGCACCTCCATGAAGTCAAGCGCATCCCGGACCAATGTGTTGATGTCGGTCGAGGTCTTCAGCAAAGGAGTTTCCCGGGTGAGCACCAGAAGTCTCTGGGTCACGTTCTCGATCCGTTGCAATCCCTCGGACATCAGAGAAAGCGTGTCCTGGATGGAATCATTTTGCGCCCCCTTGGCCCTCAAAATATCAACGCAGTTCAGAAGACCATGTAGGGGATTACGAATGGTGTGGGCAACTCCAGCAGAGATTTCCCCAATATGTGCCAGGCGTTCTCTGGAAAGGGCCAGCCGCTCCTGTTCCTGTCGCAACGTCTCGGCGTGCCGATAACGTGCCGCGATCGAGTGCACAAAATAGATGACCCCGAAGAGCATAAGAACAAACGCCAGGAGGTAGCCCAGCAAAAAGGAAGGCGAGCGCCAGACGGCAAAATCGGAAATGAAGCTGTCAGACAGGGAAGGAGCAAAACGGAGGGGGTGATGAGCCAAGACTCCGGCAAATTCGGCGAACACGGAGGCTCCGTGAAGCACGCTGGCCGCGATTCCCAAATATAGCGCCATTTTAAGTGGCAAGAGCATGGCGGCAATGGCCATATGGAAAGCAAAGAACAGAACAAAAGGATTTTCTACACCACCAGCTAGGTGAAGGAGGGTCGTCAATGCACCCAAGTCCAATAGGACCTGGAGAAAAACCCTCTTCTGGAGGAGGGGGGCTGAGACCTGATCAGAGTTTGCCTTCGACAATCTCCAAAAGATCAAATTGTAAATCCCCATGAACGCAACTACTAGAAGTAGCGGAAGGGCTCGAGCAATCAGGCCACTACGGGCGGCGACGGTCACTGCCCCGAGGATTCCTCCAATGGCAATCCAACGCAGCTGGGTCAGCCAAAGTTGACGCTCTGCTAGGTAGGCGATCAGTAGCGGATCACTGTGATGAGCTTCGTCGAGGCGCTCCATGGGATTGATCAGTCTTTTTTAGGAGTACATAGCAGCATAGTCGGTTACCTCCATCTGGGCAAATGCGGACGGCTCCTGCACCTTACAAACACACCTTTTCACTTCCCTTCTTCTCTGTTTAAATGGGAGCGGCCCCGATGCTTGTTCTGGCGGTCCCACGTTAACTCTCGTGATGGATTTCTTTGAGGGAAGAGTATGAATTGGCAGCTCACGGGAGCCATTGCCGTGGCTTCCTTGATTGGTTTGGCTGGAGGAATCGGAGCGTATACCTTCATCTACGCTCGAGGAGCTTCCTATCTGACAGACGACCCCTCGGCTTGTGCCAATTGTCATATCATGAGAGAACATCACGATAGATGGGTGAAATCCAGCCACCGCAATGTTGCCGTGTGCAATGATTGTCACACTCCATCGGGTTTTCTTGCAAAATATGCGACCAAGGTCTCAAACGGTTTTCGGCACTCCTTTGCATTTACCACAGGGCGCTTCCAGGAACCTCTGCAGATCAAATCATTCAACCTTGAAATTGTGAATCAGGCCTGCCGTAAGTGTCACGGAGCTATCGTGGAAGCTATCGAGGGACCCCATCAAGCCGCCCAGCAGATTTTCTGTGTTCAGTGCCACCGTTGGGTGGGCCATCCGTAACTGAGGGATTGAAATGAACAGACATTCGGAGAAGTCCTCTTCTAAAGATGGCGCGGCGCGCCAGGGTTTATTGTTTGTAGCTGTTGCACTGGTTGCCGCATTGGCAGCAGCTGGTGGAGCTGCTCTTTTGATCAACATCATGGAGCGCAAGCAAGAGGCAAGAAATCCCTTTTACCGAGTCGTCGAGATCACTGACGAGACCGAAGATCCTGCCATGTGGGGCAAGAACTTCCCGCTGCAGTATGACGATTACCTTCGCACGGTCGACCAGGTCAGGACGCGGTTCGGAGGAAGTGAGGCGGTGCCTCGAACTCCAGACGATGTAGACCCCCGTTCGATCGTGGCACAGTCGAAGCTCGATGAGGACCCCCGCTTGAAAACCATCTGGGCCGGCTACGCTTTCGCAGTCGATTTTCGGGAGGAGCGGGGCCATGCCTTCATGCTGGAGGATCAAACCTTCACTCAACGGCAGATCGTGGCCGAGCAGCCCGGCACCTGTGTGCACTGTCATGCCTCCGTTTACGTGCCTTACATGAAACTTGGAGGCGGTGACCTGATCCAGGGCTTTGAGGCCATGAACTCCATGTCCTACGCCGAGGCTCGCAAACTCGTCAGCCACCCGATAGCATGCATTGACTGCCACTCTCCCGACACCATGCAACTGCGTGTGACACGGCCAGCCTTCATCGAAGGGATTCGGGCCCTGAAGGCCTCTGAGGGGATTGAAAACTATGACGTTAATACTATGGCAACGCGTCAGCAGATGCGCAGCTACGTCTGCGGCCAGTGCCATGTGGAGTACTATTTCGAAGGAGCAGAGAAACGCTTGGTTTACCCTTGGTCCCAGGGGTTAAGAGTGGAAGACATTCTGGCCTACTATGAGGCAGCGGAATTCTACGACTGGACTCACGCTGAGACTGGAGCGAGGGTGCTGAAAGCCCAGCACCCCGAGTTTGAGCTTTGGAACCAGGGAATTCATGCCCGCTCCGGCGTTGCCTGTGCCGACTGCCACATGGCCTACAAACGGGTGGGGGCACTGAAGATCAGCGATCACCATGTGCGCAGCCCGTTGCTGAACATCAACCGTGCCTGCCAGACCTGTCACAGGTTGTCTGAGGAAGAACTCAAGTCGCGTGCTGAGACCATTCAGGGGCGGACCTTTGCCCTACGCAATTCAGCTATGGATGCCCTCGTTGATCTCATCAACGACATCAAAATGGCTGGCGAGGCGGGGAGAAACGATGCGGGGTTGACAGCCGCACGGACTTTTCAGCGCAAGGCTCAATTCCTCCTTGACTTCGTCGAAGCGGAAAATTCGATGGGGTTTCATGCTCCCCAAGAAGCAGTGCGCATTTTGGGGGAATCGATTAACTACAGCCGGCAGGGGCAGGTAGTCCTTCGGGATGAGAAAAACTTTTAATCCTCCCTCGTCACCCCTCGCTTCCATGACCTGCGGCGGCGGATGAATTTGATGCCCTGAGAGGTAGGTAGAATCGCCCCATCCATTCTCCCTACCATAAACCTCCGTAACCTGTGGAATAACAATGACTTCTTACTCTCTGGCCGGACTGAACTCCCTCACATGGCCGTATAGTCGGCTTATCGTCCGGTTGCTCGACCGATGTCCGGTAAGGGCGTTATACGGCCAAGTGGGCGAAAGGGTGGCTGACAAGATTGTCTTCTCTATGGCTGAGCTGACCGGCAACATCTGGATGATGGAGAACATCAGCGAATAGAAAAACTACCA
>JACZQQ010000317.1 GCA_022545645.1 Acidobacteriota bacterium
ACCGTGTCGAAACACTGCCTGAATTCGGTCATTTTCAATCACCACCACGGCGTTGGGGATCGGCTCTCCACCGGTTCCGTCAATCAGTGTGGCACCTTCAATCACCAACAGAGACCGACTCTGCTGGGCGCCCGCCCAAAACAGACCCGCCGACAGTAAGATCACAGCGCCGATCACCGAAAAGTGAAAGGGTCTTCTTTTCATGGTTGCTCCTTTATCGCCCATCGATACTGTAAGCGTAAACGTAGTACCTGTGTCTCGGTTCCGTGGGTAAGCCCCCTTCACCGTTGCTGGTATACAGGTTCCCGTTGGCGATCACGATTCCCCCTCGAGAAGTGCTGGGTAGACTCGACTCCCAGAGGGGCTTCCCGGTCTCGGCATCGAAAGCCTCCAGCCTCCCGTCTCCCAAAGATTGGTAGAAAACACCGTTGGCCACGCAAACGGGTGATCTGTTCATGCTGTTGTTGTGACGCCACCACACGATCTCTCCGGTATAGGCATGAAGGGCGGCCGTGACCGATTCTGATAAGCCGAGAGAACGGCTGGTGATGGGATCTCTATCCGTGATGGCGTTGGAAACGACGTAAACCTTGTTGTAGGCCGCTGCGGTACTGTTCCACCAGGGTCCCCCCTGAGTGGCCCAGTTGGTCAGCATCACCCTCCACAACAGCTCTCCGGTGTAGCGATCCCAGGTAAAAAAAGCCGTCTTATTTCCCGCTCCCACGCACTGGCGCCGGGCCCCCCGCTTCCCCGGGCTGACCGCCTCAAAGATCATGGGGTGGCAGGAGAAATCAAGATCAAAGGGATCGCTGGCCCGAACCTGATAGTGCCAAAGCAGTTCTCCGGTTTCCAGATCATTGGCGATGATGCTGTCGCTGAAAAGAAGGGGTCCCGGAGGGTCGAAGGAACTCGGATTACCGGTCACGTTGTAGACAATCCTCTGCTCTACATCCACGGCTGTAGAGGTCCAGACCGATCCCCCTCCCCCCTCACGATCGGGAATAATCTTGAACCTCCAGCGGATGGCGCCCGTCTCAACGTCCAGGCAGGCAATCTGGGCATTTCCTCCCGAGATGCCGATGAAAACTCGATCTTCATAGACGGTGGGAGAAGAAGAGATGAACAAACCGGGCCCCACATTGGTTTTCCAGATTTCTCTCCCGGTAGCCGCATCCACACAGTTGACGTCCCCGGCTCCGGTGCCAAAGAATATTTTCCCGCTATCGTAGTGGGCAGAGGATTTGATGTTGCGCAGGTTCCAGCGCGGTTCCGGTTTCACGCCCGCGTCATACTTCCACTTCTGTTCTCCGGTCTCGATATCCAGGGAGCGAAAGTGGCCATCCCAGGCCCCAATAAAGAGACTGTCTCCCACCACGGTGGGGCTGCTCTGGATGGGGGCTCCTACTTCATGACGCCACTTGAGCTTGAGACGCCCAACGTTTCCGGTGTTGAGCGTGGTTTCCCGCGAGTTGAAACGAGTGTTGTGCAAATCGTAGGCAAACCGGGGCCAGTCGGCAGGACCGGGCACAGGTTGTCTTCTCCCCTGTCCCCAAGCCGAGGGACCCAGGGAAGTCACGGCCAGGCTGGCTCCCACCCCCCCCAGGAAGTCTCTTCGGGTCCAGGGGAAACTATTCTCTTTCTTCATGGGCACGGACCTCCATTTTAGCCCGGACTATGCATAATCCGGGCTAGCTTGGACTCACACACAGAGTACCTCATGGAATAGGACATTTCGAAGAAAAAAGCGAACAAAACATTTCTCAAAGGTTAGTTCAGGATCCCAAGTTCGGCCATCCGATTGCCTTTATTCATGACTGTGTGTGGATACCTGGCGATGCCATGGGAGAGATACCTACCGAGACCTTCTCGTCAATCGCCAGGAGGTGCCGAACTACTCCCAATCAATCTCCCACACATGCTGAATTCTCGTGCGGAATCCAAGGCTGAGATTTCGTCGTCGGCAACCTACTTGCCCGCAAGAGTCGGCGTTCGTTTCACATTGGGCCGTTTCCACACACCAATGACTTTTTGAGTGCAGCTCCTCGGGCAGTGCTGATGATCCTGAGAAATCTGATAAAGAGAAAATTAACTTTGGGCGGGATCCTCTCGCCAGGGACTCGCGCGGCTCTTGGAGCATTGATTGCCGTTCTTTGTGCCGCTTTTCTGATCATCGCATTACCGGCATGGATATCAGGTAAATAGAGTCTCCGGCCGAACAGCGTTTCGACATAACCTTTTTCATCAGCCAGTGCCCGCGTGTCATCCATGTACTTGCGTACCCCCGGGTACTTATCAAAGTAACGATCCACATATTTCTGTGCTTCGCTCCTGCTTATCTTCAATTGAATTGCCAGTCCAAACGCCGACATCCCATAGATCAGT
>JACZQQ010000010.1 GCA_022545645.1 Acidobacteriota bacterium
GCACTCTGGAGCCGGTAAAGTACGCCGATTTTGCCGTACTGGACAAAGATCTGTTCAGGATGCCCATCGACGAGGTTCTCGATTTGGAGGTGGTCATGACCGGTCTGGCGGGGAAAATTATTCATGACCGGCTGGGCACAGCCGCTGCCAACTGAACTCAAGTGCCTTGATTTAGTCCCCCATTGGAAGTATATTCGGTACAACTTTACAGAATTCAAGAAAACTCAGGTTGCGTGCAACGAGTTGCACGCAAGTGTGAGTCAGAATGAAAAGACCCATCTTGTGCTGGATTGCAGTCGTGTTGCTTTCAACCGGCTACATTTCAACCTCAGCCCAGCCGGAGTCCTCCAGCCCTCCTCCTTCGCCTGCCTCCCCATACCGTGAAGTCGTCAACCGCTACTGCGTGACCTGTCACAACGAGAATCTCCGTACGGCAGATCTTTTGCTGGACCAAGCGGACGTCGACAACGTCAGCTTGAACCTGGAGGTGTGGACCAAAGTGGCCGAGAAACTGCGGGCCGGTGCCATGCCCCCTGCCGGCATGCCGCGCCCGGATCAGGCCACCTATGATTCCTTCGCCACCTATCTGGAGACCGAGCTGGACCGTGCGGCTGAAGCCAAGCCCAATCCGGGCAGGCCACTGATCCATCGCCTGAACCGGGCCGAATACAGCAACGCGATCCGCGACCTGCTGGCGGTGGATTTCGATGCCGAATCGTATCTCCCCCCGGACCATTCGGGCGATGGCTTCGACAATGTTGCCGCCGTCCTGACGGTTTCTCCGGTGCTGATGGAACGATATATGTCAGCGGCACGGAAGATTGCTCGCATCGCCATTGGAGATGACTCCACCCCCGTGATCAGTGAGGAATACCACATTTCCGAGGGCCTCGCGCAAGACAGTCGTTTGAGTGACGATCTCCCCTTCAGCTCGCGTGGCGGAATTGCCATTCGCCATCACTTCCCACTCGACGGCGAGTACGTCCTCAAGATCCAGCTGCAGAGAGACCGCACCAACTTTATCCGCGGTCTTCTCGGCGAGCCACACCAGCTTGATGTCTTTCTGGATGGCGTCAGACTCGAGAGATTTTCGGTTGGGGGCGAGCGTCATGGCGCGACGGGACTCTTGCATACACGCACCGGCAACATCTATATGGGTGAGCCCGATCAGAATGCCTACGAGCTGTCGGGGGCGGAAGAGGGCTTGCAGGTCCGCTTTGCGGCCAATGCGGGTACACGGCTGGTTGGAGTCACTTTCCTGAAGAAAACCCTGGAAACTGAAGGTCTGCTCGAGGTTGGGCCGCGTCCGATGGAGCCTGACATCGATGAGTATAAGGGGGGCGACCCTGCCCTGGACACGGTCACCATCACCGGACCCTATAAGGCGAAAGGGGTGGGGGACACGGCCAGCCGCCGCAAGATTTTTGTGTGCTACCCGAGCGGCAATGCAGAAACCGGAAACCCCATCCCATCGGTCGCGCTGGTGCCAGGCAATGAGAATGATCTTGATGAGGAGTCCTGCGCCGAGAAGGTTCTCTCCACGCTGGCACGTCGCGCTTACCGGCGGCCTGTCACGGATGCAGACGTCCAACCTCTGCTTAGCCTTTACAGGGCCGGCCGCAACGAGGGGGGCTTCGAAGCAGGAATCGAGCTGGCGCTGCAAAGAATATTGGCTGGCCCGGAGTTCCTGTTCCGCGTCGAACGCGATCCCGAGAACGTGCCGCCCGATACCGCCTATCCGGTCAGCGACCTGGAACTGGCCTCCCGGTTGTCGTTTTTTCTGTGGAGCAGTATTCCCGACGACCAGCTTCTAGACCTGGCCGAAGCCGGCAGGCTCAAAGATCCTGCGGTGCTGGAACAGCAGGTTCGTCGCATGCTGGCCGATTATCGCTCCAGCGCTCTGGTGGACAATTTCGCCGGACAATGGCTGTACTTGCGCAATCTGCGCTCCTGGAGGCCGTCGGTGAGAGAGTTTCCCGATTTTGATGGGGAACTGCGTCAAGCCTTGCAGCAGGAGACCGAGCTTTTCTTTAAAAGCATGCTGCGCGAGGATCGCAGCGTGTTGGACTTGTTGGACGCGGACTATACGTTTCTCAACGAACGTCTGGCTCGGCACTACGGGATTTCTGATGTTTACGGCAGTAGCTTTCGGCGGGTGACGCTGAGTGATGAAAACCGGAGAGGACTGCTGGGGCAGGGAAGTATCCTGACGGTCACCTCTCGGGTCAACAGGACCTCCCCGGTTTTGCGCGGCAAGTGGGTGTTGGCAAACCTGCTGGGTACGCCGCCGCTGCCTCCTCCTCCTGACATTCCCCCCCTGAACGAAAAAAAAGAGGAAGTCGAGGGACTGACGATGCGCCAGAGGATGCAGGAGCACCAATCGAATCCTGTCTGCGCGAGCTGTCATGCAGGGATGGACCCCATCGGCTTCGCACTGGAAAACTTTGATGCCGTGGGTAAGTGGCGAAGCAGCGAGGGGGGCGTCCCTATCGATGCCTCTGGAACTCTCCCTGATGGCACCCAGTTCGACGGTCCGGCTGGTCTTCGGAAGGTCTTGTTGAGCCGTCCCCAACAATTTGTCCAGACTGTCACCGAAAAACTTTTCACCTACGCCCTGGGCCGAGAAGTCCAGTACTACGATTCTGGGGCCCTTCGAGAGATCCTACGGGAAGCCGCTCCTGGCGGCTACCGCTGGTCTTCCTTGATTTTAGGAATCATAAAAAGCACGCCATTCCAGATGAGGAGGTCACCGTCATGAAAATGATTTTTAAGAAAGCCATCCCCCGCCGCACCTTTTTGCGCGGCGTCGGGACAGCCATAGCTTTACCGCTGCTGGATGGAATGGTCCCGGCATTCGCAGGCCCAACCGATACGGCGGCTAAACCGGTGGCCCGCCTGGCATTCATTTATGGTCCCAACGGGAGGATCATGAACCTGTGGACGCCGGCGACCGGGGGTGCTGCTTTCGAGATGACCCCTACTCTGGAGCCGCTGACTCCCTTTCGGGATCAACTTCTGGTGCTGAGCGGACTGGACGTCAAGGCTGCTGATGCGCGGGGAAATGAAGGGGGGGGAGTCCATGCACGCCCCTGTGCCGCCTACCTGACGGGCATTCATCCCAGGCCGAACAGGGCGGTGGGAATTTCTGTGGACCAGCTCGCTGCAAGGGAACTCAGCAAATACACCCAACTGGGGTCGCTCGAGCTCACCATGGAATCCTCCGACATCGTTGGTGTATCGGACGGCGCTTATCAGGATTCCTACCTGAAAACGATCTCATGGCGCAGTCCCACCACGCCGCTCCCCATGGAGCACAACCCGCGCAAGGTTTTCGAACGCCTGCTCGGCGAGGAGGGCAGCACCGACCCGGCCGAGCGGCGCCGCCTGGTCCAGGAACAAAGCAGCGTCCTGGATTCGGTCACCGAGGGTGTGGCTCGCCTGTTGGGGCAACTCGGACCCAGCGACCGCGGCAAGCTCACCGAATATCTCGATTCCATTCGCGATATCGAGCGGCGCATTCAGCTGGCCGAGGAACAAACCTCCCGAGAACTTCCCGACGTGGAGCGGCCTGCCGGTCTCCTGCCCACCTATTCGGAGAATGCCCGGTTGATGTTTGATCTGATGGTCCTGGCCTTCCAGGGCGACCTGACTCGTGTCGTCACCTTCATGTGGGGCCAGGAACAAGGTGCGGGAGACTATACAGAGCTGGGCATCTCTGAGGGGCATCACTCGTCGTCCCACCACGGGGGGCGGACCACCTTGATTGAGAACTGCGAGCAAATTGACGTTTTCCATTCCCGGCTGTTCGCCGAGTTCCTGGACAGTCTGCGATCGACGCCTGACGGGGACGGCTCCCTGTTGGACCATTCGAGTGTTCTCTACGGCAGCGCCTTGAGCGACGGCATGGGGCATATCCACCACGACGTGCCCACGTTGTTGCTGGGTGGGGGAGGCGGCAAGATCAAGGGGGGACGCCACCTCCGCTATCAAGATGTGCCGTTTTCCAATCTGCTCTTGACGCTGTTGGATATCACAGGGGTTCCGGCCGAGGGCTTCTTGGACCCCGAGTACAGCGACGCTACCGGAAAATTGGATCTCCTCACCATGTAACTGGGGGAGATGGCCATTGACCGGTAACGGGATGAACTGTGTAAGAAGAGTAAGGTGTATGGCATGAGAGTGACAGAATTGCGACTCGGGTGGATGGTATGGTTGGCTCTCATCGCCAACCTTGGCGCCGCCAGCAGTGATCTTCGATTGGTGGATGCGGTCCGGGAGGGCGACCATGAGGCTGTACGTTCCCTCATCAAGGAGCGTGCCGACGTGAATGCTCCTCAGGCATACGGTGCGACGGTACTGGCCTGGGCGGCCCACCGGGACGATCTGGAGATGGTCGAACTTCTGATGGGCGCCGGAGCCAATGTGAACACGGCAGATGTCTATGGGGTCACTCCTCTCTCGCTGGCCTGCACTAACGGGAACGCTGCCGTGGTTGAGAAACTGCTGAGGGCCGGGGCCAATCCGAACGCCGCGCGATCCACAGGAGAGACGCCGCTCATGACCTGTGCCCGCACCGGCAACAGGGAGGCGGTGAAGTCGCTTCTGGTCCATGGAGCCGACGTTAACGCCAGAGAAAACGAGCGGGGCCAAACGGCGCTGATGTGGGCGGTGGCGCAAGAACACCCGGAGGTAGTCGGGGCGCTGGTTGAGCACGGAGCAGACCTCCAGGCCAGGTCGGCTACGTTGCCTCTTTACACGCCGAAAATCATTAACAAAAGTTCGGGAGCGCTGATTGAGTTCTACAACAAGAATGTCTATTTCCCCAAGGTGAAGGGTGGTTTCACGCCGTTGATGTTTGCTGGCCAGGCGGGTGCCTTGGACTCCGCCCGGATCTTGCTGGCGGCGGGAGTGGACGTGAATGCCGCCACCCTGGACGACGGCAGCGCATTGGTGCTGGCCAGTTCCAACGGCCACGGGAAAGTGGCATTATTCCTGCTGGAGAAGGGCGCCGACCCGAACGCCACGGACGGTTATGGGCTGACCGCCCTGCATTGGGCACTGCAGGAAGGAATTGTTGTTCTCTTCAGCCGTCCCTCCATAACGGACCCTTTTTGGGTGCACCCCAACATGCCGGAATTGGTGACGGCGCTCCTGGCCCATGGAGCCGATCCGAACGCTCGAATCACGAGGGACTTCCTGCCTTATGACATTCAGCGTTTCTCCCGCGCCAGAGGTAATTCTCTGCCCCAAGTGGGTTTGACCGGTGGGACTCCGTTTTTACTGGCGGCGGCGGTCGCCGATCTGGATGCCATGCGCGTCCTGGTGGAAGCGGGAGCCGATCCGACGGTGGCGACTGAGGAGGGTACGACGCCGTTGATGGTGGCGGCGGGGATGGGTACCGACCGTAACCTGAGTGTGGCCGCTTCCGGTTGTTGTATACCTGGCACGGCCGCCCGCACAGAGGAGCCGCAGAAGAAGTTTCTGGAAGCCGCCAAGCTAGCGGTGAGATGGGGTGATTCTGTCAATGCGGTCACTCTGGGTGGCCGGACAGCACTGCACGGCGCCGCTTTGTACGGATTTACCGATATGGTGCAGCTCCTGGCGGATAAAGGTGCCGACCTGGATGCCAAGGACATGTATGGACAGACGGCGTTGAGCATCGCGATGGCGGACCCTGATGGCCTGGTGTATCGACACCTCAAGGACTACAATCCTGACGATCGGTTCCGAAGGCGTAGAGGAGGACCCCACCAGGCCACGGTGGAGCTGCTCCTCAATTTGGGGGCCACGCCCTATATCCGTAACGGAAGAAACATCAAGGTTTTTTGATTGCAGCTCTTCCGGCTAGGCCGTCCCGGATGTGACCGTCTTCTCTTTCCTTTTTTTTCTGGAGGAAGCAGTGAAACTCGGATGGGTTATTTCTACAATCCTGGTAGTGCTGGTGCTGGCAAACGGTGCCTATGGACAAAAGGACGAGCGTCTTTATGGTGTGTGGAAGATGACGGACTATGCTCGCGAGGGTCAGGTGATGGATTGGACAGGCATTATGATCATCACCTCGGAGTATTTTAGTCGCAATTACATGGCCAAAGAGCGGCCCCTGATCCAGGATCGATATGAGAGTCCGGCCGATCTATCGGATCAGGAGAAGACCGACATGGTGGAGGCCTTGCATCAAAAGTTTGCGGGGGCGAGCGGAACCTATAGATTTGAAAACGACACCTTGTTTTTCAATCCTATTGTTTCTGCCACTCCAGGACATGCTGATCGGCACCCCCGACGCCAATTTGAGTTGAATCAGGAGGGCACACGATTAACCTTCAAGGGCACCATGAGCCGGGGACACGGGGTCAGAGAGGTGTGGGAGAAGGTGCAGGATTTTTGAGTCCTCTCAGGTCTTCAGGCTGATCGATATGCCGTCCCGGATGGGAATCATGCTGGAGAAGAAGTCAGGGCTTTCAAAAATCAGCCGATTGTACTCGAGAATGCTGTGGGTGTCTTCATCCGGCTGGCATTCCACGACTTGACCGTGCCAGAGAACGTTGTCAGAGATCAGAAGGCCTCCGCTTCGAAGGCGAGGACCGGCTTTTTTGAAAACTTCCGGATAGTGGGTTTTGCTGACATCATTAAAGATGATGTCGAACTCTCCCTCCAAACCCTCCAGAATTTCCAGGGCGTCGCCCTGATGAAAAGCGGCCCGCGACGAGATCTTTCCTCGCTGAAACCAGTCTTTGGCTAAAGCGAGATTTTCCTCCTGGAATTCGGTGAGGATGATTTCTCCTGAGTCCTCTAGAGCCTTTCCGAACCAATAAGCTGAGTAGCCGAAGCCGGATCCCAGTTCCAGGATTCGCCGGGAGTTGCTCAACTTGGTGAGCTGATAGAGAAGGCGGCCGACCAGGGGGCCGACGATGGGGAAATCCGTTTCGCCGCCACGAGCCTCCATTTCTGCCAGGATGGGGTCCTCCTGGGGAGTGATGCGCTTGAGATAGTCTTCGATGGGTGCAGTTACGATTTCCATGTCCGGTAGGGTGGCATGCCAGCCCGTGCTGCGCAAGCAAGTAGGAGGATCGTAGGGGGGCTAGGCCTATGGAATCAAACCCTGTTCCTGCCACTGAGCCAACTGTTCCTTTAGCTTTCCGGCAAAGGAACCTTCGGGTCGGATCTCCAGGAGGCTCCGGTAACGGGCAGCGGCCGAAGGGAAGTTCCCTTTTTGCGACTCGGCGTAGCCGAGCACGTAATAGACCAATGGATAGGTCTCAGCTTTATTGCTGTCCAGGACCACCAAGGCCGACTCTTCGGCGACATTGATTCTTCCCAAGGAGCTGTAGGCTAGAGCATTATAGTAGTGGGCTTTGGTGAGTCGAGGGTTCAGTTCAAGAACCTGGGTGGACAAGTCAGAAGCCTCTTTCCACCGCTCTTCCTCTAAAGCCATCAGGGCCAAAGACAAATAGGGGTTGGCGTACTCGGAATCCGCGGCTTTAGCCTCTTCAAAGGCCTGGCTGGCAGCCGGTCGGTCCTTCTGTGCCAAACGCACCTTTCCCAGCAAATACCAGGCCGAGGCAAACTCAGGATAGAGCTCCACCGCCTTTGTTAATTCCTTGCTCGCTTTGGAGAAATTGGGGTTCTCTTTTTGCAGCTCTTTACCGGCCTTTTCGTAAGCCTTCCGGGCATCTTTGGGCGCTGCCAGAGTCTTGAGGCTGACGGTGCCGATTTCAGGGGGTTTCATGCTGTGAAGGATAATCAGACCCACATCGGGGTTATCGAGTGCTCTTCGCCGACCCAGTGCAATCACGTCCGACTGGTACTCGGGCAGTTGCGCTCTCAATTCACAGTTGCTCAGGTCGACCGAACGCGTAGATGCCAAGCCCCCGCCGATACCCGCAGATCCAAACACGCTGGCGCCCCCACTGCCCAGCGCTGAGTAATCCGAAGAGGAAACTGAGGCGTCCATGGTGCGGGTTCCCCCCTGGCCCCCGCCGATCTCTATGCTGAAATTACCGCTTTGGGAGGTATATTCCTGTCGTACCACTGAGCCCTGGCATAGGAGTTCGACTTTGGTCCTTGAGCCCGGTACCTCGCCATTGTCCAGGAGGACTTTTCCGGTAAGAAACATCGGTCTTGGACGGTCAGCCTGCGACGAAGATGTTTGTCCAGCCGTGGAACCTCCGCCGGTGTTGCCGCTGCTACCACCTCCACTGCTGCCGCCTCCTCCACTGTCTCCTCCGCCTTGAGCCCACACCGAAGCTGAAGAGAGGGGGGGGAAGGACAGGAGTAACAAGAGGGCAAAGAAGATTCGTTTCTTTCCGATCATTCTAGAAGGACCTCTTCTATTATATCAAAAGAAGTACGACGAGAATGCTCTATTTGGGCTGAAGTGTCAAGCCTCAAAAACGACTGATTTGGGTTTGGTGAGCGCAGACCACAGACCGCGGAAAAGGGGAGGAAGGCGGGAGATACAAGTCAGGATACTTTCAGGGACCTGGCCTAGCTCGATGCCTGGCAAACGGCCCGATAAAGGATTTGATCGTAGTCGATTAACGAGAGCGGCCGCTTTCCGCCTTCACTCAGGATTCGATTGACGGCTTGAAAGCAATCGATGTTGTTCATTCCCTTGTTCCACCACATCTGGTCTACGAAAGTGGAGATTGCGGTGGGATCTTTTTCCAGGATCTGCTTCTTCAGTTCCATGCTTGTTGGTTCCTTCCAAAATCGGTGAGTTTAACAGTCGTCCCTGGCCAAAACCCCAGAGGTTCATTTCCTGACAACCTCATCCCATAATCCAGAAATCATCCTTGGGGGATGGGGACTTCCTTTAGCGGCTGCTGCTGCTGAGGTAGTCTAAGAGAATGACCATCAGCCCAAAGCCACCTAAAATCACAACGCCGGCTAGTGCCGGCATCTGATTTAAGAGCGGTAATAAAAACATATCTGCCTCCTTCGGTCAAGTGAGTGCAGACAGATCTGATTTCCTTACATTCGGCCGTTGTCCTCATGTCGGAAGGCGAACATCTCTTAGGATAGAGGGGTTTTTCGGTCTGTGCCGCCCTTATGGTTCTAGAGGGTGTCGCAAAAGTCGGCTGAGCCAGATTTCTTGTGTAGGGGCGCACAGCCGTGCGCCCTATAAGCCGTTGATAAAGCAAGGTGTGTGGGCGCACGGCTGTGCGCCCCTACAGGCGTTAATCAAAATTAAGTGGGCTCTTGCCTGCGGGCCCTCTTTAGCCCACGGGCCAGGTTTGAAACTTCAGGCCCTCAGCCTCTGGCCCAGGGAGCGCCCAGGTGACGGCCCAGGACGACCTGGGAGAGGGCAAAAAGAGCGAAAAAGCCCAGGGTGACCAAGAGGTCCACCCAACTCAAACTCAGGCCGGTCTCAGGAGACGGTACCACCAGCCAGAACCTCTCCAGCCAGATGCCCACGATCGTGATCAGCGAGATGACAAACAGGGGAGTCGGTCGCTTCATACGGCGACTGAGCAGAGCCGTAAAGGGGATGAAAAAGCAGAGGCTCAGAACCATCCAGGCCAGCACTCCCCAGCTGCCTGTGGTCCTGACCACCAGAAACCCCAGTTCCTCGGGAAGGTTGCCATACCAGATGACCAGGTACTGAGACCACAGCAGGTAGGTCCAGAGGAGGGTAAAGCCCAGTAACAGCTTTCCAAGATCATGGGCTATGGAATCGCTGAACCACTCCTCGACACCCGTTAACCTGCGCCACAGAAAGCTGGCCGCTGCTAGGGCAGCAATTCCCCCGCACAGGTTTCCCATAAAAAAGTAGGCCGGAAAAAGGGTGCTGATCCAGTAGGGATCCAGGGACATGACCAGATCGATCGCCACCAGGCTGAATGTCGCTGTATAAAGAAGAATGGTCACAACGGCCAGGGCAGACAGGTTGGAGGGAGGAGAAGAATCTTTCCTTCTGCTTCGCCGGGAGGCCAGCAGAAATTTTCCACCCACCCCATAGAGCAGCAGCAGAGCGATCCCATCTCGCAGTCCCAGGAAGGGCAGGGTGAACCAAGCGGCTCTGCCCGGGGGCGGATCTGTAATCCAGGGGTAGAGAGATCCGGCTCCCAGGACCATCAAGAGCAAATACAGAAGCAGGGAGAGGGGGAGAAAACAGGCAAAACTTTCGGCGACCGTACGTACTCGATCGACTGCCCAGCGGGCCTTGGTGAGTTGGAAGATGGCCGAAAAGACCACACCCGAGATGGAGATTCCCGACCAGAACAGAAAGTTGACCAGAAAGATCTTCCAGGTGTGCTGGGGGCTCTGTGCTACCCCGATGGCAAAGGCCAGCACTCCTAAAACGGCTGCTCCCAGCAGCAGACTTGTGGTCCGGTTGAGCTTGAAAGAATGGGAGTGCGCTTCGGTCATGGGGAAGGTTGCTTGAGCGTTCTTAAATAGGTGACGATCTGCCAGGATCGATGTGAAGAAAGTTCGGCGCCGTAGCGGGGCATCAAGCGAACGCCGTTGCGAATGGTCCCGTAGAACCAGGCGTCGCTGTTCTCCTGAAAGAAGGGACTGCCCAGATCACTGGGTGGAATGAACTTGGCCGCAACCGGACCGTCCCCTTTGCCCGTCTCCCCGTGACAGGGCATGCAGTAACTCATAAACAGGGACTGTCCCTGTTCCACATTGGAATCAGATGGGGGCAACGGGTTGCTGGGATAAAGTTCCTCGAACTGAGCACGGCTCCAGCCAAACTCACCGTTGATGGGAAGGGTGGCCTTCACGGCCGGAAGAGGGCCATGATAGGGCGCAGGCGCTGGTTGTCTGGACATGTCCTCATTCCAGGGCCAGCCGGTGGCATAAAAGGTGATCAGGATTCCGATGACTGCCGCCAGAAGTGTTCGTCTCATCGTATTTCCCATTCCGTAGCCCCCCTCTCTTTGAGAAACTCCGCCACCTGCTCGGTGTCCACGGAGGGACACTCGATCCAGAGGCCGAAGTGGCCCTGACTGAAGCGAGTATCGTAAGGCAGAGGTCTGCGATGGCGTGCCCAGATCGACCAGTACAAGAATCCGCTCACCGTTCCCAGCGCACCGAAGAGTATGGTCAGTTCAAAGGCGATGATCAGAAAAGGAGGAATGGAAATGAGCGGTTTTCCTCCCGTGATCAGCAGCGGCCACTGGGCCGTGGTCCAGATGGTCAACGCCATTCCGCAGATTCCACCGGTGATACCGCCCAGCAGAGTTAGCCTGCGCACCGGGCTTTTCCCGGGCGAGACCGCTTCAATCAGATCCTCATCAAGAGCAGGAGAAAAGGCCTCCAGCGGACCCAGGTTCTCGGTCTGGGCCTCTTTGACGGCCTTCAGCAGATCCTCTCTTTGTTCAAAAATGCCCAGCACTCCACTCATGGCTGACCCTCGGCGCTTAGAGAATTCATGGCTGGAGATCCGTGAACCATCGCCTCCTTGACTTCGGCTATGGGAATGCCAGGCAAATGGCGGATGAAAAGAAGGAACCAGAATAAGAACCAGCACAGGCTTCCCAACAAAATGCTCCATTCCACCCAGCTGGGACCGTAATCTCCCCAGGTGGTGATGTCGTATTGCCGGGCCAGGGAACCGGCGATGATGACGAATCGTTCCGTCCACATTCCTACATTGATCAATAAAGAGATCACGAACAAAAGGGCGGTGTTGCGGCGGGCTGAAGGGATGAAAAGCAGCATGGGAACCAGGCAGTTGCACACCACCATGAGCCAGAACAGAGGGGCGTAATCCCCCACCAGGCGCGACATAAAGACGGTTTGCTCGAAGGGGTTCTGGCTGTACCAGGCAAAGAAGAACTCGATCAGGTACGAATAGGTGACGATAAGAGAGGTGAACAGGATCAGCTTGGCCACATTCTCCAGATGGCTCGAGGTGATGTATTCCTCCAGATGCAAGATCTTTCGTGCCGGGATGATCAGGGTCAGGACCATGGCCAGACCTGAGAAAATGGCACCGGCAACGAAATAAGGGGCAAAGAGGGTGCTGTGCCAACCGGGAACAATGGCCACGGCAAAGTCCCAGGAAACCACACTGTGAACCGAGATCACCAGAGGAGTGGCCAGTGCCGCCATCAAAAGATAAGAGCTGTTAAAGTGCTTCCACTCCCGGGTACTGCCCGACCATCCCAGCGAGACAATACTGAAGATGCGTCGCTTCCAACCCGTTGAGTTGTCGCGCAGGATGGCCAGATCGGGAACCAGGCCCAGGTAAAAGAAAAGGACACTGACCGTGAAGTAGGTGCCGATGGCAAAGACATCCCAAAGGAGAGGGGAGCGAAAATTCACCCACAGGCCGCGCTGGTTGGGGTAGGGAAGAAGCCAGTAGAACAACCAGGGTCGTCCCAGATGAATAATGGGAAACAAGCCTGCCGTCATGACGGCAAAGACCGTCATGGCCTCTGCAGCGCGGGAAACGGCCGTCCGCCAGCGTGCTCGAAAGAGAAAGAGAACGGCGGAAATCAGGGTTCCCGAATGAGCGATTCCCACCCAGAAAACAAAGGTGGTGATGTAGGCTCCCCACATCACCGGGTTGTGCAGACCGGTGACGGCCAGGCCGTTGAAAACCTGTTGTGTCCACGACCAGACTCCCCATCCGATCCCCAGAAGACAGAGGGCTAAAGCGGCGAAGTAAAGCCGTCCCGGATGGAGTGTTCCCAGGATGTCCCGATTCACACGACCGAAACCCGTCGTTGTGGGATCTGGGGAAAGATTGTGGGATCTATCGGGTGATGACATCAGGTCTGTCCTTACTCCTCGTCAAACGGCTTTTCAGGCACCAGCTTCTTTAAATAGGTAATGGCCGGACGCGTGTTCAAACTCTCCAGCAGATGGTAGCCGCGGGGATCCTTCACCCTTTGAGAGAGACGGCTGTCGGGGTCAGCCAGGTCTCCAAACAGAATGGCCTGGGCAGGGCAAGTCTGGGCGCAGGCAGGGGTAATGTCTCCGTCAACAAGTTTCCGCTCTTCCCGGCCAGCCCGGTTTTTCCCGGCCTGGATTCGCTGAACGCAGAAGGTGCACTTTTCCATCACACCCGAGGTGCGAACCGCGACATCGGGGTTGAGCTGAAGCTCCAATGGCTCGGGAAATTCAGAGGCGCTCCAGTTAAACCGGCGCACCTTGTAGGGGCAGTTGTTGGAGCAGTAGCGGGTGCCCACGCAACGGACGTAAACCTGAGCATTCAACCCTTCCGGGTTGTGATAGGTGGCGAAGACCGGGCAGACCGGTTCACAAGGGGCGTTGTGGCAGTGCTGACACAGGACTGGAACGGAGGTGACCTGGGGCTGGACCAGAGCCGTCTCCTGGGAGACCGGTGGATCGTGAAGGTGTCTCTCGATGCGCAGCCACGACATCTCCCGTCCCTGGGCACACCGCTCCTTGCCCACAATGGGGACGTTGTTTTCGGCATAGCAGGCGGCCACACAGGCGTTGCAGCCCGTGCAGGCATCCAGGTCAATGGCCATCCCCCACTGATGATCCGGGTGTTCATGGGGAGGGTAGAAATCGATCGGTTCATGGTGGCTCGAAGCTGTGTCGGGCTCCTCACCCGAGGCTGCATCAGAAAGCTGGCTGGGGAAAATCTGTTCGGCGAAGGGTGTGTCCTGAACCTCTCGAGCAATGAGAGTGTCTCGGGGATGGTCCTGAGGCCGGGCCTGAAGAGAAACGAGCTGATGCCTTTCTCCGGTTTTGGCCAGATCGACTCGAACCGACCGCCACAGGACGGATCCCGATTGGGGTTCGGCGCCGGGTGACAGAAGGCGCATGGGATTATCCCCTCGTCCTGAGGCATAGCGCAGTTCGCCTGAGCGGCCCTGTCCCAGGGACATCGCCACCACACCGCTTTTCAGTCCGGCGAAAAGGTGAACGGGAAGGGTCACGCTGCCATAAGGAGAGGTGACCGTGACCACATCCCCCTCCTGAAGTCCCATCTCCCGGCCGCTTTCCGGATGAACCTCCACCCAGCCGTCCCAAACCAATTGGGTGACCGGATCGGGAATCTCCTGAAGCCAGGAATTATTGGCATTACGACCGTCAAAGAAAGCAGCCGAAGGGTAAACCAGCAAAGCGTGGCCGTCTTCAGGTCCCTCCAGGCCCTCCGGTTGCAAGCGGATCTGGGTGGAAAAATTCCGCAAAGCGACCGTCACCGGCTCGGCTTCCTGAAAGTGCCCGCCCTGTCTTAAGACCTCGGGCCAGAATTCCTCCCAGGACTGCTCCGCTGCCACCTGGGTGCGGATCTCGGAATCCCAGTAGGCGTGAAGCCAATCAAAATAATTGGAGTGCTCAAACTCGGAGGCCATCCCGTCGATGTTTTGAGCTGCGCTGAGAAGAACGTCTCCGGTCGCTTTGCTGTCAAAGACCGGCTGCATGGCGGGCTGTTGAATGCTCACAACCCCTGCCCGTGGACTGAAATCACCCCAGCTCTCCAGAAAGTGATGATCGGGCAGAATCAGATCGGCCCGAGCCGTGGTTTCATCGGGAAGGCGGGAAAAACTGACCACCAGGGGAACCTTCTCCAAGGCCTCGGCAAAACCGCAGGACTGGGGCAAAGTAAAGACGGGATTGGCCTCATGGAGAAAAAGAACCTCGATCTTTTCCTGGTTCATGTCCTGGATCAGATCGAGGACTTCCTGATAGGTGGCCAGCTGGTCCAGGGCCGAGGGAATTCCAAAAGTGAGGGTCTTTCCCAGGTTGCCGGCCACGGCATTGAGCAGCAGAACGGCCAGTTCCAGGGACACGGCCTGCTCTCCTGCGGAACTGACCCCTCCGCCCAGCGCCAGGGAGGGTGAGTCCTGAGAGAAACGCCGCGCCAGTTCCTGAACCGAGGAAACCTCCACGCCCGTATCGTTTTGTGTTGCTTCAGGTGAATAAGGTTCCACCAGCGACTCGATCCATCCTCGATCCGAGTCCACTTCGGGCACCGCCAAACCCTGCTCCAGAATGGAGTGGATGATGGCAAGGGCGAGCTGAACCTCGGCGCCGGGACTGATGGGAACCCACCAGTCGGCGTTGGAAGCCGTCAGGGAGAGACGCTGTGAAATGTGAACGAAGTTGTCGGGACGCTCTGTGGAACGCGCTCTTCGCATTCTTTGAAAATCGCCCATCAGCTCGACGTTGGAGCGCCAGGTCTCCAGAAAGTCGGCTCCGAAGGAGATCAGGAAACGGGCATCCTGCAGATGGTAGCTGGGGAGCTCGGAGCGGTCGAAGGCGATCTGGGTGGCACGGCGAAGAGGTTCATAGTCAAAGGTTTCATAAAAGAGCAGCCGCTCGGATCCCAGGGACTGCAGCCACTGGCGGGTCAGTTGTTCCATGGATCCGGTCAGGAGCCGGCCCATCCAGGCCACCCGCTGCTCGCCGCCGCTGGCCTTGATCTGGCCCAGGCGAGAGGTCAACAGCTCTTCGGCTTGTTCCCAGTCGGTGGGTCGAAGCTGGCCCCCTTCATCACGAAGGAGAGGGCCGCGGAAACGGTCCGGATTGTAAAGAGACTGAACCGATGCCTGTCCGCGAATACAAAGGTGCCCTTGCCCCACCGGATGGTTGGGATTGCCCTCGGCCTTGATGACGCGGCCTTCCCGAGTCTTGGCCAACATGCCGCATCCGGCCGGGCACTCACGGCATTGGGTGGTATAGTAGGCGGCCACACCGGGGACGATGTTGTCTGGCGAGACCAGATAAGGGATCAGCTGTTCGGTCTGTGGAGGAGCACAGGCGTCCAGAAGGGCCGCCGGTCCACTGATACCCAACACCTTGAGAAATTCTCGTCGCTTGATCATATTGCTCCTAGCCTGGAATATGCATAATCCCGGCTAATAATGACAGGTGAGGCAATCCACTGAAGCCTCCTCACTGCGATGACAATCCAAGCACCATCCCATTTGCAGATCATGCACCCGGGTGACCTTGCTCATGGACTCTACGGCTCCGTGGCAGTCAGAACACTGGACCTCGGCCCGCAGGTGGGCTTCATGATTGAAATGAACGAAGCGGGGTAAGGCGTAAACCTTGATCCAGGGAACCGGCTCGCCATTCTGTTGGTAATTGCGGAGCTTTTCGATTTCAGGACTGTCTCGGGCCACGATCAGGTGGCACCCCATACAGCGCTCAACCGAGGGAACTCCGGCGAAAGGGGATCGATCGACGTAGGAGTGACAATAGAAGCACTGGATGTTGTAGTCGGTGACGTGCACCTTGTGATCGAAGGCAATGGGTTGATCCGGTGCGTAGGGTTCCTCGGCCTGCACCATCCAGACCGCTCCCGCCAGCAAGCTCAATAACAGGACACCCCCGGCTGCCGTCCATAGGTATTTGCCCATCGTTAGAATCTCTGAATGAACCCTTTCCAACGCCTCCGGCTGCGTGGTTGTAAACCCTGTCGCACGAGAGCTTTCAAGACTCCGTATCTGGCCGACAAGTGTAATTTATTGGAGACCAATGTCAAGGGAGCGACCGTTGAATTTCCCACAAGTAGGAGAGCTGGTTATACTCGTCCTCTGGAAACGTCCGACCTGAAAAAATGGCACGAAAAAAATCAGCAGAGACCGTCACCGGGCGCTTTGTCGCTCATCCTGATGGCTACGGCTTTGTCATTGCGGAAGATCCCCCACTGGAACAGGATGTCTTTGTTCCCCCAAACAAAGTGGGGAGCGCTGTTGATGGGGACACGGTGCGGGTGCGTCTCGTTCCTTCCCGCCGTCCTCGAAAACGAAAGGGACTGAGTTCTCTGGAAGGGGAGATTTTTGCCATTGTCTCTCGGGGTCGAGAGACCATCGTGGGCAAGCTCTTTCGCTATCGTCAGGGCATTTACGTGGCTCCCCTGGACGAACGCTACCGCTACACGGTTCGACTCATCGATGAGCAGGCCAAGAAGATTGAGGATGGAATGATTGTGGTGGTTTCCATCGTGGTTCAACCGGGGCCGAATCAGAGGCCTCAGGGCAAGATCAGGGAGGTCCTGGGAGATCCGGATGATCCGGAGATTCAGTACAAGATCGTCTGCCACACCTATGAGATCCCCGTCGAATTTCCCAAGGAGGTTTTACAGGAAGCGGAGTTGGCAGAAGAGCCGGATGGAAAGAGCATTCAAAAAAGAAAGGATTTTCGAAAGCTGCTGACCGTGACCATCGACGGAGAGACATCCCGTGATTTCGATGATGCCATCAGCATTGAAAAGCTGAAAAACGGCCATTTTCGGCTCTGGGTTCATATTGCCGACGTGTCCCATTATGTCCGTCCGGATACCCCGCTGGATCGGGAGGCCTTACTTCGAGGTACCTCGGTCTACTTTCCGGATCGGGCCGTTCCGATGCTTCCTGAGAAGCTTTCCAATCAGGTCTGCAGCCTCAATCCCAAGGTGGACCGGCTGACCATGAGTGCGGTGATGGAAGTCGATGATCAAGGACAGGTTACAAATGCGGAGTTTTTCCGGTCGGTGATCTGCAGCGACGAACGGATGACCTATACCGCCGTCAATAAGATTCTCATCGATCAGGATCAGGCGTTGAGACGTCGCTACAAATCTCTTTTGGAAAGTTTTGGCTGGATGTTAGAGCTGTCCAGGATTCTCAGGGCGATGCGGGTGAGGAGGGGGGCCATCGATTTTGATCTTCCCGAAGCGGAGGTCGAATATGACGACAAAGGGGAAATTGCCGACATTGTCCGTTCCGAGCGAAACGAGGCTCATCGTATTATCGAAGAACTCATGCTGCTGGCCAACGAGACCGTTGCCCAGCACCTGGCCGGCAGGGAGATCCCTTCGATTTACCGGGTTCATGAAGATCCCGATCCCGCCAAAGTCGAAGCCTTCCTGGAGCTGGCAACCGAGTTCGGGTATTCGTTGAAGCAGAATCAGGACGGTCGGTACTCCTCTCGAGCCTTTCAAAAGCTTATGGTCCAGATGAGTGGCAAGCCCGAGCAGAAGTTTCTCTCCTACCTGATGCTTCGCTCCTTTAAGCAAGCCCAGTATACGGAAGTGAATCAGGGCCATTTCGGATTGGCCTCGGCCTGCTACACTCACTTCACCTCTCCGATTCGGCGTTATCCGGATTTAATCGTTCACCGCCTTTTGAAAATGGCCATCGACCGTAAGACTTCCGGCCGCACGGCGGAGGGACTCTACGGCCGCCTCCCGGAAATTGCTGGCCGCTCTTCGGAAAGAGAACGAAAGGCGGTTGTGGCGGAGCGGGAAATCATGCGCTGGATCATGGCCCGGTTCATGGCCGACCGGCTGGGCGACGAATACGACGCCTTTATCATTGGAGTCAAACGCAATGGCTTTTTTGTCGAGTTGCTGGACCATTTCGTGGAGGGCTTTGTTCCCGTCGAGACGATTTGGGATGACTTCTATGTGTTGAACCAACGCCACCACTGTCTGATTGGGGAAACCACAAAAAAGGTGTACCGGATCGGCGACCGGTTGAGGGTCCGGGTGGACAAAGTCAATCCTCATCGTCACCTGATTGACTTCTCGCCTGTTATTTCCGCGAAGCGATCTCGGCGAAACGCGAAGCGATCTCGGCGAAAGCGGAAACGATAAGGTCTTCCTGCTCCGGGAAGACGGTCCGCAAATCCAGAATCAACTGATCATTCTCGATCCGGGCGATCACCGGCGTGGGGGATTTTCTCAGCTGCCGTTCCAGCTCGTTCACGGAATGTTGTTTCGAGGTGACGGCCAGTACATAGGTGGGGATCTGTTCCTCGGGCGCCGAGCCACCGCCAATCAGAGAGAAACCGGCCTTGATTTCGCTTGAAAAGACTTCGGAATCCAACAACTTCCCCAGCCGCTGAGCCCGTGTCTGGATTTCCTCGGCAGCGGCGGACAGCATCCGCTGAACGGGGATGACACTTTGATAGGTCCCGTTGTCGTATTGAATCAGGGTCCACTCGAGGGCTGCGTAGCTCATCTTATCGACACGGCAGGCCCGCATGAGAGGATTGCGGCGAATGGCATCCACCAGTTCTTTTTGACCCACCATGATACCGGCCTGGGGACCTCCCAACAGCTTGTCTCCACTGAAGCAGACCAGATCGACCCCCTCTGCCAGGACCGATTGCACGGACGGTTCCTCGCGCAAAAAGGGATGGGATGAAGAAAAGAGGAGGCCGCTGCCGGCATCCTCCACCAGGGGAATCTTGCTCTCACGGGCCAGCTCCACCAGTTCCGAGAGTTCGGGGCGGTGAGTAAACCCAATAATTTTATAGTTGCTGGGGTGTACCCGCAGGATCAAAGCGGTGTCTTTATCGATGGCGTCTCGATAATCGGAAATCTTGGTTTTGTTGGTGGTCCCCACTTCCTTCAAGATGACGCCACTGCGTTCCATAATGGCGGGGATACGGAAGGAGCCTCCGATCTCGACCAGTTCTCCACGGGAGACCAGGACTTTCTTGTTTCGGGCCAGGGTATTGAGAATCAGCAGCACTGCTGCAGCGTTGTTGTTGCAGACGCTGGCTGCCTGGCAGCTCAGCAAACGACAGATGCGCTCTTCGAAGTGCAGATCCCGATGCCCTCGCTTGCCGGTCTCCAGGTTGTATTCGAGATTGGAGTACCCGGTGGCGACCGCCTGGATGGCTTCGGCTGCCTCAGGAGCCAGGGGAGCCCGGCCCACATTGGTGTGAATAATGACACCGCTGGCATTGATGACCTTGCCCAGGGAGGGGGCAAGTCGCTGCTCCAGTTTGAAGCGTACAGTGGAATCCAGCGAGTCGATGCGCTCGCTCAGGACCTGGTCCGAGAGCTGACCCTCTTGAATTTCCGTACGCAGCTCCTCCAGATATTCTTGAATGCCATCCACAACAAGCTCTCGAGAATAGAGATCGATCAGGGCCTGAACCGAATCCTCTTGCAAAAGCTTGCTGACGGACGGAAGACGCTGCAGAATCTGACTATCCGCGGACACGGGTAGATTATACAGGAAGAGAGAGCTGACAACTGACAGCTGACAACAGGTCGCAGACCATAACTGACAGCTGACCGCAGACCGCACAACCGAGGACCACAGAGAAAAGAGGACTGAGGGTGTCTATATTCTTTTCTCTGGGAGCGAAGGGCGCTTCGAGGTATGCTGTATCCGAGGTGATGCCATGAAGCACTGGAAGGCTCAAACGGTTCGATTGGACCACTTGGAAGCTCATCTGAACCAACTGGCCCGGGACGGTTATGAGGTCTTTGGTCTCTATCCGGTGATGCTGGCCATAGGAGCAGATGATGAGATCACCACTTTCCTGGTCGTGGCCAAGAAAGGCTTGGACTACATGGGAAAGGAAATGGCTCAATTGGAAACTGAAGTCAGGGAACAGTAGAACAACTGACAGCTGATAACTGACAGCTGACAATAGACCGCAGGCCATAGACAACAGACCGTAGACCGAAGACCCACCGAATATCGTCGTATCCCTTTCTTCCTCTTTTTTCTTTTTCCTATTCTCTGCGTGCCAAGCAGGCGATATGATGAGCGCTTGAAGGGAAAGGGAACGTCTGTATGAAAATCGAGACCGCATTGTTGAGTGTTTACAATAAGGAAGGGGTTGTCGAGTTGGCTCAGCGCCTCACGGAAATGGGGATCCGAATCCTCTCCACAGGAGGCACTTCCACCGTTTTAAAGAAAGCCGGTATCCCGGTCGTTGCCATCTCCGAGTACACGGGTTCACCCGAGATTCTGGATGGTCGAGTCAAGACGCTGCATCCGCGTGTTCACGGGGGCATCCTGGCCCGCCATGATGATCCCGGCCACCAGCAAACCCTTCAGGAAAATGACATTTCACCCATCGGTCTGGTGGTCGTCAACCTCTATCCCTTTAGCCAGACGATCCAAGTGGAAGGCGTGACCATCGCGGAAGCCATTGAGCAGATCGACATCGGTGGGCCGACCATGATTCGGGCCGCCGCCAAGAACCATAAGTACGCCACGGTGCTGGTGGACCCCGCGGACTATACAAAAGTTGTGGAGGAGCTGGACAGCCACTCCGGAGAAACCAGCGAGGCCACTCGGCGTTCGCTGGCCGGAAAGGCCTTTCATCATACGGCTTCTTATGATGCGGCCATCGCCGGCTATTTTGAAGGCCTCGATTCCGAGCAGGAGGGTCTCCCTGCAGCTCTCAATCTGGGCTTACTGAAGAAGAGCTCCTTGCGCTATGGTGAAAACCCCCATCAAAGAGCGGCCCTTTACCAGCCCTGGTTTTTACCCAGTGCCGGATTGATCAGTGCCCAACAACACCAGGGAAAGGAGCTTTCCTTCAACAACTATCTGGATCTGGAGTCGGCCTGGAATCTAACCAGTGAATTCGAGGAGCCCTTCTGCGCCATCATCAAACATACCAACCCCTGCGGCGCGGCCCTGGGCTCGGGTTTGTCCGAGGCCTACCAAAAGGCTCTGGCCTGTGATCCGGTCTCGGCCTTCGGCTCGATCGTCGCTTTTAACCGGGAGGTGGATGGGGAAACGGCCGAGCTCATGAGATCACTCTTCATTGAAGCGGTGATCGCTCCGGGTTTTCATGGCGATGCTCTGGAGATTTTCGCCAAGAAAAAGAATCTCCGCGTGATGGACATGGGAGAGCAGGTTCTGCAGCCGGATCCGGCCGGAAAGTGGTTCGATTTCAAAAAGATTTCGGGAGGCTTTCTGGTCCAGGACAGGGATCTTTATTACATGAAGAGCGAGGACCTCAAGACGGTGACCCAGCGTGCCCCCACCGAGGAGGAAAAAAAAGACCTGCTCTTTGCCTGGGAGATCTGTAAACACGTGAAGTCAAACGCCATCGTCTATGCCCGCGGCGGCCAGACGCTGGGAGTAGGTGCGGGGCAGATGAGCCGGGTGGATTCGGTCCGCCTGGCGGTGCAGAAGGCCCAGCTGAACCTGGAAAATTGTGTCCTGGCCAGCGATGCCTTCTTTCCCTTTCGCGATGCCATCGACGAGGCTGCCAGCACCGGCGTCAAGGCCATCGTTCAACCGGGAGGATCCATCCGGGACGAGGAGGTCATCGAAGCGGCCAATGAGCACGAGATGACCATGGTCTTTACGGGCATTCGACATTTCCGGCATTAAGAACCTTCGGAACAAAAACCATGTTACTGGCCATCGATATCGGGAACACCCAACTGGTCCTGGGAATTTTTAAGGGCGATCAGCTCGTCCACTCCTGGAGAGTGGTGACGCGAAGAAACCAGACTTTTGACGAGTACGCCGTGCTGTTTCGCAATCTCTTTGAGTTGGAGGGAATTTCCTCAGAAGACATCGAGGGCATGGTCATCAGTTCGGTGGTTCCTCCTCTGAATAAGACGTTTGAATCGCTGGCCAAGCAATACTTTTCTCTGGATCCGCTTTTTATCGAGGCCACCCGTCAGGATCTGGTGCCCATTCCTACTTATAAGCCTCCGGCTGACGTGGGTGCTGATCGCATCGTCAATGCGATGGCCGCCTTTGATCTGATCGGCGGACCCTCTATTGTGGTGGACTTTGGAACCGCCACCACCTTTGATGCGATCTCAGGAAAAGGGGAATATCTGGGAGGAGTCATCGCTCCCGGTATCAGCATCTCTGCGGAGGCCCTCTTTAGCCGGGCTTCCAAGCTGCCTCGAATCGAGATTCGAAAGCCTTCGAAGGTCATCGGAGATTCCACGGTGGGCAGTATGCAGTCGGGACTCTATTTTGGATACGTGGGATTGGTGGAGGGAATTCTCCGCAATATGAAGGGAGAATTGGGAGAGGCCGAGGTGCTGGCCACAGGGGGTTTGGCCTCTCTGGTTGCTTCCGCTACAGAAGCGATTGACCGGGTGGAAGAGGATCTGACTCTTTTCGGATTAAGACTATTTCATAGTAAGTTAAACTAAGATACTTGGATAATTACTTTAATTATTTCACAGAGGTCGAGGAATACTTTGTCCGCAAGCGGGGCAAGAATCTTCTGGTCTCTCCCATGGACTGGGGCCTGATCGAGCTGTGGAGGGACAGCGGGATTCCCTTGCACATCGTCCTGCGGGGAATTGAAAGAAGCTTCGAGTCGACACAGAGCAGACAAAAAAGAAGTCCGAACACTCTTTTTTACTGTCACCCGGCCATACTCGAGGCCTTCGACGAATACAATCAAGCCATGATCGGCGCTTCCACGGAGAGCCGGGAAGAGGAAACCGCCTCGCAGGGGGATCCCTCTCAGGTCGAGGCCGTCCTGAATTTTTTGCAGGAACTGGAGAGTGCTCTAAAAGCGCATCCCCATGAGGTCTCTCAAAGGTCGAGTGAACGAGTTACCGCTTTGAGGTCGGAGGTTTCCTCTGCTCAGTCCATTGATTATCGAGAGCTGGATCGTGATCTGGCTCAGATGGGAGTCGTCCTTTCTGAGTCCCTGCAAAAGGAGATGGGTCCTGAGAAAGCGAAGGAGCTGCGGGCCGAGGTCAAGAAGGAGATGAAAATCTACCGCAAGCGCCTTTCCAAGGAAATGTACCAGCGCCTGGAAAAGAACTACCTGGACCGCAAGATTCTAGCCCTTCACGGGTTGCCTGAATTCAGCTTGCTGGGGGTGGAGAGGGCCTAGGAGAGTAGATTTCAGCCCCTTTGCGATAGAGGGTTGGTCTCAAAAGCCAAGTTCTTCTTCTGCTTTTTGTTGAATGGTATGGGCAATCCAAGCGTTAATGCTAACTCCCCTGGACTGTGCAGCAGCAGATACCATCCGATGTTCTTCTGGGCCGATTCGCAACAGAAACCTTCCAGAGAAAGCCCTTTCAGGCTCTTTACCCCGCTCGCTGCAAAAAGCTAAATATTCATTAACAGAATCTTGGAAAGCCTTTTTGAGCTGTGATGCAGACTTTCCTTGAAATGTGATGACATCGCGGGTGCCTACAACTTCACCGTGAAAAATACCAGCGTCGTCATCAAACGTAACCTTGCCAGCGTAATAACCCTTGTGTTCCATCATGGTTCAACCCCTGCCTCCTTCAAAAATCTCCTGATAGAAGCGACCGCGCCCTTGTCGAGTTCCTTCTCTGGATGAGGGCGATGAAATATCGCGACCACATCGTTAAGCTCAATTGCGACTCTAGAACCTTTCCGTTCCTCGATATAGGCACCGAAAGATTTAAGAAGTGCCTCGACATTATCCCATTTAATGCTGGCCTTTGTCGGTCTGGAGAAGATAGCATCGAGTGTCTTGCGGTGCTTCTTCCTCACCTTAAAATGATACTAAATATTGATATTGCTATCAAGTTAAATGATACTAAATATTGATATCGTTAGTATTCTTTACTAAAACCTGGGTCGTGTTGCCCGTTTACCCGGTTTTATTGGCAGCTTTCTGTTCTCAGTCCTTCCGCATCTTGATTTCCCGAAAATTCTTATCTTGCGGGGAATAATGAAATACCTGCCACTGAATGCCGTCGGTCTCAATGCGGAGACTTCCCCACTCAGATGTTGCCAGGACGGGCACGCCAGCTTCGGAGAAGCGCTTGAGAGTGTCCTTCGAAGGGTGTCCGAAGAGGTTTTTTCGTCCCGCCGAGATGATGGCCAGTCGAGGTTGGGTTTTTTCCAACAATGGCCACGTATTGCTGGTTCGAGCTCCGTGGTGTGCGGCCTTCAAAATAGTCACTGGACCCAGTTTGGAGACCAGATAGCGCTCAGCGGCCTGTTCGATGTCTCCGGTGAAGAGCATTTTGAAATCCTTGTACTGTAGCTGCACCACCAGGGAATTGTTGTTGGTATTCCAGCGACTTCCCAAAGGGTTTTGGCCTGGCGGATGCAACACGAGGTGATCGACTCCAGCAATGGAAAAGCGGTCTCCCTGCTGAAGCTGCTGGCGAGATGTCTCGAATTCTTGATAGGGGAAATCGTGAAAGAAGAGGCGACCAATAGGAAAGGCTTCGCGGATGAAACCGTACCCTTGAATGTGGTCAGCGTCAGGATGGGTCAGAAGAACATAGTCCAACTTCTGTGATCGTTCCTTCCAAAGATAACGGGACACCAGACGTTCTCCTACAAATGGATTGTCCCCATCAGGAGAAAAGAAGAGTCCTCCCGTATCGATCAGTGCGTCTGTTCCGTCGGGATAGCGAATATGAAGACTCTCTCCTTGACCCACGTCCAGCATGGTGATCACCAGCTTTTGCTGGGGGTGAGCAGGAGATTGTTGAAGCACCACCCAAAGCCAGAGAGGAGCCAACAGCATTGCCAGCCTGGCTTTTCCAGGAAGAAAGTAATAGGCGGACAGGAAGAGTAAAAAGTAGATCAGGATTTCAGAAGCCTTCGGCTGTCGGACATAGGTGACCCAGCTGAAATCCTGCAGGCTGTTCATGAGGTGAAATAAGCCCTCGGCATAGGTACCCACGAGTCGAGCAACAAGGGGACCTGTGGGCAGCCAAAAGGTCAAAAAGAGAACAAGGCAGGCGGGAACGAAAAGGGTGAAGAAGGGAACCAGTAGGAGGTTGATGACCCACTGCGTCCACACCCATCGATTGGTGTAGTAGAGAGTCACAGGAAGTGTGAGAAGCTGGATGACACAACCGCACAGGGCCAGGCTCAGAAAATAGCTGAGTGCCCAACCCAGGGGGGAGAGGAAAATGCGCCATGGGCGGGGCCAGAAATGGAGCTTTTCTTCAAGAAAAAAGCGAACCCGGCGTTGCAGCTTGGCGGGGGCAGCTCGATCAACGGAGACCTTTTCTGTGAAGGCATCCTGAAAGCCTCGATAGAGGCTTTGCATGCGGGCTTGGTAAGGAAGAACAAGAAGTCCTATCGCGCAAAGACACAGGTAGGAAAACTGAAATCCCGAGGAAAAGAGAACGTTCGGAGATACAGCCAACAGGATCAATGCTGAGAGACCGAGGGCGTTGAGAAACTGCCGGGACAGACCAAAGCCGAGAAGTAGATAAAAAAGGGTCATCATGATCCCTGCTCGGAGGGTTGGGAGTCCCGCTCCAACCAGGACCACGTAGGTCCACAATCCGGTCAAAACGAGGATTCTGCCCAACAAGCCCCAGCGATAGAACTGCCAATGAAGGAAAAGGACAATGATGGAAACGTGGAATCCCGAGACGACAAAGAGGTGAAAGATTCCTAGTTGCTTCAGGAGCGCTTGATCGGATTCCTCCAGTACTCTCTTCTGTCCCAGGAATACACTTCGAACAAGTTTAAGGGCATTGGTTGCAAGGTGGTTCTGAGCAAAGGTGTGAAATTTTTGGACATATCCGAAAAGGGGACTCAGGAATCGCCCCATGGGATGGTGACCTATTCGTTCCACCTGAAGCGGAGATTTGAGGCGTATTCGATGAAGGATTCCCTGGGTCCACAGTACCTGGCGGAAGTCGGCCACTCCCGGAATCTCATAGTAAGCGGGGTCTTCTAGAAAGCAGTTGAGGCTGAGGATCTCACCGTAGCCGAGAGGTGGATCGAAATAGGTTTCCGGATCTGGATGGGATGAAGAGATGTAGACCGCCAGACGTCCAGGATAGGTGATGGATTCCTCGTGTTGTTGGACATGAAGAGGGGAGAGTTCCAGATAAATGTAATCGTCAAGGACTTGAGGCGGTCGAGAGATCCAACCTTCCACCTGCGTCAGGCGATCGTCTTTGAGGGGCACCTGAGGTCGAGTCACTTCGTAGCAGCTCCCCAGGACCGCAGTCGCCCCCAAAGCAAGAAGAAAACAGGGATTGAAAAGGCAGAAGGTTTTCAAGCGATCAAGCATGGCTTGGGTCGGACACTGGCTATAACGGGGCAGGATCAAAAGCTACGAACACTTTGTGCGAGCTGATCCGGGAACTCCGACGCGCCCTGGAGAAGTCAAAGACGCAATCTGACTTTTTGCCAAGAGACTCCAGGACTTCTCAGAAATGGCAATTTATACCGGTTCGTCCAATCTATTGATACTTCTTCGTTTGCAGCTTTTTCCCGCATCTTCTGAATGTTGGCCCACTGATTGCAGTGGTGAACAGGCAGGGAGGCAAGGGAATGAAGACATGGAAGTATGGCAATTACCGGTTGGTTTTAGGGTGTGTGTTGGTGTTGGGGGTCAGCAGTTTGGCCTTGATGTCTCAGTATGTAGAGCCCGTCTTGACGGGTCCCGAGTTTGTTGATGCCCTGTGGGTCGCTAAGGACAAAGGTCTCTTGAAGATGGACGTTTCAGATGCTTCCACTCTGTTGGAGATTGCTGATATCGGCGATGTCAGAGCTTTGGACATCGACGATCGCCGCGGTTTGGTGTGGGCTTTCAGCAAAGACCAGTTGCG
>JACZQQ010000117.1 GCA_022545645.1 Acidobacteriota bacterium
ATGGAAACTTAAAATACTGGAATCGTTTTATTAGTTTACTATGACCGCCGCACTTGAAGTCCAAAATCGAATTCTTGAAGTGGCAGGATCTCAATTCTTCAGTCTGGGGTTCACCAAGGTCACCATGGATGAAATCGCCCATGAACTGGGAATGAGCAAAAGGACTCTGTATCAGTACTTTCCCGGGAAAAAAGCCCTGCTGCGCAAGGCCCTCCTCAGCAGGAGCGAACGAATCTCAGAAGGTTTGGGGAAAATCAGCCAAAGCAATGAGACCCATTTTGGTCAAAAGCTGGAGCAGGCACTGACACTGGTGGCCACGGAAATACCCCACTTTAGCCCCATCTTTCTTCGTGATATTCAACGGCATGCTCCTGAAGTGTGGCAGGAGTTAGATCGGCGCAGGGAGGAACACATCCACACCCGCTTCGGCCAACTGATCCAGGAAGGCGTCAAGGAAGGGTTTCTCCGAAAGGACATCGATGCCGAGGTGCTGGTTCTCTTGTTCTCGACCTTGATCCGAAACATCGTGAATCCAGAAACCTTATCCCATCTTCCCCTGTCCGCTTCCCAAGCCTTTTCCGTGATCAGCGGGGTTTTGTTTGAAGGCATTCTCACCGACAAAGGAAGAGCACAATATCGCAAAAAGGAGTTTTAAATGGGAGTCCTTCCCACCTATAAACCCATGGCCTGCTTTCTGAGGAGCCGGCACATGATCCTGGCCCTGCCATTGATCTGGATTGCCTTCACCTATCCGGCCACGGCTTCCGATCTGAACCTGAGCCTCAAGGAAGCCATTGAAATCGCCCTCTCCCAAGAAGGCAGTACCGAGGTCCAGATAGCCGAAGAGACCATTCGTGAAGTCCAGGCTCGTTCCCAGCAATCACGGGCCGAGCTGCTGCCCCATCTGGAGGCCTCCATTGGCTATCAGAATCAGACCCGCAATCTGGAGGCTCTGGGCCTGCAGCCCTCTCCCCTATTTCGGCCGCCCACCCTGGTGGGCCCCTTCACCACTTTCGATGCACGGGCCAACCTGACTCAAACGATTTTCCATCTCGGTTCGATTCGTCGCTTTCAGGCCTCTAAAATCGGCGTACGGGTGGCAGAGACAGAGAAGGAACACATTGAGGAGCGAACCGCTGCTCAGGTGGCCCGATTCTATCTGGAGGCCCTTCGCAACAGGGCTCGTCTGGATGCAGCCCGAGCCAACCTGGAGCTGGCCACTGCACTGGCTGATCTAGCAGAGAATCAAAGGGAGGCCGGGATGGGGACAGGCATTGAGGTGACACGAGCTCAGGTCCAAGTCTCCAATGAGCAGCAACGAGTGTTGGGGACTGAGCAGCAGTACCGGCAATCTCTTTTGAGGCTGCTCAAGCTGATCGGCATCCGGCTGGATACGAACCTCACCCTCACCGAGAACCTCACCAACACACCCGTTCAGGTAGCTGACATGCAGGAAGCACTGGCCATCGCTCTTCGCTCTCGATCCGATTTACAAGCACACCAGAAAAGGGAAGAGCAAGCCGATCTCGACTACCGGGCTGCTCGATCCGACCGAATTCCCTCCCTCTCAGGCTTTGCCGGTTATGGAACCATCGGTTCCGGAATCGATAATGCCATCCCAACCTGGAATCTAGGAGTCTCCCTGGAGCTGCCCGTTTTTGACGGGGGAAGGGTTGACGCCCGTCGAGCCGAGGCTTTGTCGAGACTGCGGCGGGAAGGGATTGAAGGCCAGGACTTACGCCACCAGATCGAATTGGAAATTCGGTTGGCTTTCGCCGGCCTCAACCTGGCCCGGGAGCAGATCACCGTTGCCGAGGAGGGATTGCAGCTGGCCCAACAGGAACTGGAGCAGGCCCGTCGTCGCTATCAGGCTGGGATCACCAGCAGCATTGAGGTCACCGATGCGCAGACTCGTCTGGAGCGTGCCCGGGAAAACCAGATCACCGCTCTGTTCAACTATAACCTGGAGCGAATTAACCTGGGTGAGGCCATGGGGACCATTCGGAGCATGATTCAATGAGGACCGACAAGAAGATATTCATCCCCGTCCTTGTGCTGATCGTCCTTTTGGGACTTGTCGTTTTCCTTTGGCAGAGGGGAGGAAGGGAGGAGTCCTCCGATAGCATCTTCCTTTCCGGAAATATCGAGCTCACCACAATGAATCTGGCCTTCACCGTTTCGGGGAGACTCATTGAGCTCAACGCTGAAGAAGGCGAGCCGGTGAGCAAAGGAATGATCATTGCTCGCCTGGAACAACAGCAGTTGCTCCATCAGCGTGAGCAAGCCCTGGCCACCCTCGCTGCCTCCCGCTCCCGTCTGGCAGAGCTGGAAGCCTTCCTTGTGTATCAGACGGAAAACATTGAAGCTCAGATCGAGCAACGGCGTGCGGAATTAATGCAGGCTCAGGCCACCCTGAATGAGCTCCTCTCCGGGTCCAGAGAGCAGGAGGTTGCCGAGGCTCGGGCCATCCTGGAGCGGGTCCAAACAGAATATGAAAAAACCAGACGGGACTGGGAGAGAGCGGAAACTCTTTATGAAAAGCAAGACATCTCCACGTCACAACATGACCAGTTCAAAACCGCATTTGAATCTGCCAGGGCTTCGGTCAGACAGTCTGAACAACATCTGGCCCTTCTCGTTGAAGGTCCTCGTCAGGAGGACATTCAGGGCGCCCGCGCCCAGGTGGCTCGGGCCGAAGCCGGATTGAGGCTGGCCGAGTCTCTCCGACTGGAGGTCAAAAGAAACCGTCAGGCCCTCGAGACAGCCAAGGCCGAAATCCAGGGAGCCCAGGCTCAGGTGGGACTCATCGACGCACGACTCGAGGAGATGGTGGCTGTTTCTCCCATTGAAGGGGTGGTCCTGGTCAAGGCGGCTGAAGTGGGGGAGGTGTTGGCGGCCGGGGTTCCGGTGGTTGAGATTGGAGATCTGGATCATCCCTGGCTGCGGGCCTATATCGGCGAAGAGGAATTGGGCCGGGTAAAGCTGGGTGCCCCGGTAAAGATCACCACCGATTCTTTCCCCGGAAAGGTTTACCCCGGCCGGGTCTCCTTCATCTCCTCGGAGGCCGAGTTTACGCCCAAGCAGATCCAGACCTCCAGGGAGCGGGTCAAACTCGTCTACCGCATCAAGATCGAGGTATCCAACCCCCAGCACGAATTGAAACTCAATATGCCCTCGGATGCCGAGATCATCCTGACAGAGACTGCGGCGGGCGAACCATGACACCGAGCACTACCGTGCAGCCACCGATCGCCAGCAGCCATGACCTCACCTGCCGCTTCCCGGAAATCACAGCAGTCGATCACCTGAATCTTCAGATTTCCCGCGGTGAAATCTTCGGATTGGTAGGCCCTGACGGGGCCGGAAAAACGACCACCCTGCGCCTCTTCTGCGGTCTCATCAAGCCCACCGAAGGCAGCGCCCAGGTGGTCGGCTACGATGTTTGCAGAGATCTAGACAGGGTGAGAGATCGAATCGGCTATATGGCCCAGCGTTTCGGTCTCTACCCGGATCTGAGCGTCCAGGAGAACATGACCTTTTATGCCGATCTCTATGGCCTGCCCCAGGGTCAGCGCCATCAGCAAATGGGATTGCTCCTCAAGATGACCCGCATGGAGCCTTTCCTGCAGCGACAAGCAGGAAAACTTTCCGGTGGCATGAAACAAAAACTGGCCCTCATGTGCACCCTCCTTCATCAGCCGGAAATTCTCTTTCTGGATGAGCCCACCACCGGATTGGATCCCGTTTCCCGCCGCGATTTCTGGGAGATTCTCTATCAACTGGTCACAGACGGAGTGACGGTTCTTCTCACCACGGCCTATCTGGACGAAGCCGAACGCTGTAACCGGGTCGGATTGATGGATCAGGGAAAGTTGATCCGCTGCGATACACCCGAGGCTCTACAGACCGAACTTGAAGAAGTCTGTTACCAAGTGAAATCTTCCCATCCCAGGACGGCACGACAGATTCTGTCCCGCGCCAGCGGGGTCTTGAGTGTTGAGTTTGCCGGGGCCGTGCTGCATCTCTTCCTGTCCCCCTCCAGCACCACACCCGCTGAGCTGGAACGATCGCTGGAGGAAGCCGGCTGCGGTCCAGCCCAACTCACACCCATCCAACCTTCCCTTGAAGATGTCTTTATCGCGCTGATCCGCAAACAGGGTAGGCTGAGGCTATGAGTGCTCAACCCAGTGTACGGGTAGAAAATCTGGTGAAGAAATTCGACGACTTTGTGGCCGTTGACCATGTCACTTTTAACGTAGAGAAGGGGGAGATCTTTGGTTTTCTCGGTTCCAACGGCGCCGGCAAATCCACAACCATTCGCATGCTGTGCGGATTGCTGCGGCCATCAGGGGGAAAGGCCTGGGTGGGAGGCTTCGACGTTTTTTCCCAAAGCGAGAAAATCAAACAAAACATCGGCTATATGTCCCAGAAGTTCTCTCTTTACGATGAGCTGACGGTTGAAGAGAACATTGATTTCTTTAGTGACATTTACAGTACGCCTCGAGGTTCCCGCCAGCAGCTGAAGCAGGAGATTCTGGAAATGGCGGGACTGGAGGAACGAAGGAACACCATGACCCGTCTGCTGCCCGGGGGTTGGAAACAGCGACTGGCCCTGGGTTGTGCAGTCCTGCATCAGCCACCGATACTCTTTCTGGATGAGCCGACCTCGGGAGTCGATCCCATCGCCCGCCGCCAGTTTTGGGAACTGATCTACCAACTCTCTGAGCGAGGGCAGACCATTTTCGTGACCACCCACTACATGGACGAGGCCGAGTACTGCCATCGTCTGGCTCTCATGCATGAAGGCCGAATCATCGCCCTGGATACGCCGAGAGCTCTGCGAAAAGCCTACCGATCAGAAAGTCTGGATGACGTCTTTGCCGCCATGATTCAAGAACAGGAGCAGGAACAGTGAATCTTCGTCGCACCCGGGCCATGGCTGGCAAGGAACTTCGCCACATTTGGCGTGATGCGCGCAGCTTGATTATCGCTCTGGCCCTGCCCGTGATTATGCTTCTGCTGTTCGGATATGCCCTCAGCCTCGACGTGGACCAAATCCCCACCCTGATTTTTGATTCCGATGGCAGTCCGGCAAGCCGCGCGCTCATCGCCCGCTTTGAAGGGTCCCGCTACTTTGAGATCCTGGGATTCGTGGACGATTACCGATCCATCGAAAGCAGTATCGATAGGGACGAGTGTCTGATTGCGGTGGTGATTCCCAAGGAGTTTTCCCGCAATCTCCTCACCGGCAAGGACGTGCAGGTTCAGTTGATCATCGATGGCAGTGATTCCAATACGGCCTCAATTGCACTGGGATATGCAGAGGCCATCGTCGCTGCTCATGCCTCGGCTCTACAATCGGCGGCCTCGAATCAAAAGAGCGGGAAACCAACCCCTTTGCTGGTAGAAGCCCAGCTGCGAGTTTGGTACAACAGCGACCTGAAATCCCAAAACTACATTATCCCGGGACTTTTGGCCGTCATACTCATGATCATTTCCGCCATGTTGACCTCCCTCACCATTGCCCGAGAATGGGAAATGGGAACCATGGAGCAGCTGCTTTCCACCCCCCTGCGGCCAGCGGAACTGGTGCTGGGGAAAATGTCGGCTTATTTTGCAGTGGGAGCGATGGATACGGTCATCGTCATTGTGGTCGGGGTTATCATTTTCGAGGTCCCCTTGAGGGGGAATCTGTTCTTCCTGGCTGTCAGTTGCTTTATCTTCCTCTTTGGTGCTCTTTGCTGGGGGATCTTGATCTCCGCCATTGCCGGATCTCAACTCCTGGCCTATCAACTGGGAATGATGACCTCGTTTTTGCCGGCATTTCTCCTCTCCGGCTTCATTTATTCCATCGAGAACATGCCTGTGCCCATTCAGATGTTCACCTTTCTGGTACCGGCCCGCTACTTCATCACCCTTCTCAAAGGGATTTTTCTCAAGGGGGTCGGACTTGAAGTGCTGGGGATAGAAGTGGCCTTCCTCACTGTTTTTGCCACCCTGGTTTTTTTGACCGCCACCCGAATAATCAAACGCACCGTTGTGTAGCATGTGGAGAAGAACAGCCGCCATCATCAAGAAAGAATTCCTGCAGACCTTGAGAGAACCCAGGATGCGGGTGGTGCTGCTCCTTCCTCCCATCATCCAGCTCATCATCTTCGGTTACGCGGTGAACCTGGACGTGGAAAACAGTCCCATTGCCTGGATGGATCAGGATCGCACTCCGGAGAGCCGGGAACTGCTGGCGGAGTTCGAGGGATCCCCCCAGTTTCGAGTCACTCACATCCCGGCAGGGGATGAAGAAATTCAAGAACTGTTGGACCGCTCAGCGGTTCACGCCGTGGTTCGTGTGTTTCCGGGATTCGGTCGCGATATCCGGCGGGGCCAAAGGACACAGGTGCAAATCCTGATTGACGGCACCAACTCCAACAGCGCGACCCTAATCTCGAGCTCAGCAAGCCAAGTGGTGGCCCGATATGCTGCCCGTATCCAGGGGAGGCATCCCCCTAGCGGCAGAATGGCATCTGGCCCAGGTCCGGTCCGTCAGGGTCCTCTCTTATCGGCGGAAAGTCGTGTCTGGTTTAATGTGGATCTAAAGAGTCAGAACTACTTCGTACCCGGTGTGGTGGTGAACATTATCGCACTGGTGACGGTGATGCTCACGGCCATGGCCATCGTTCGCGAAAAGGAAATCGGCACCATGGAACAGTTGATGGTCACGCCCATTCGCCCCATGGAGTTGATGCTGGGAAAGACGATACCTTTTGCAGCCGTTGGCCTGCTGGAAGTTCTGTTGGTGACGAGCGCGGCCCTGTTGATCTTTCGAGTACCCTTTAGAGGCAGCCTGCTGCTGTTACTGGGGTGTGCAGCCGCCTTCTTGCTGACCACCTTGGGCTTTGGCCTGTTGATCTCGACGGTTTCCTCAACTCAACAGCAGGCCATGATGGCATCGTTTTTCTTTTTCATGCCTGCTTTCATGCTCAGTGGCTTTGCTTTTCCCATCCGCAATATGCCACTAACCGTGCAATACCTGACCTACCTGAATCCGTTGCGTTACTTTATGGAGATTGTGCGGGGTATTTTTCTCAAGGGCATCGGATTGGCGGTCCTGTGGCCGCAAGTCATGGCCTTGCTCGTCCTGGGTACGACCTTGGTCGGGTTGAGTGTCCTTCGCTTTCACAAGCGCCTCGATTAGGGTTGAGTGTAGAATCGAGCCTTCTATGACGATCCATCCACCCAGTGCACCCGATGCCGGACTCAGAAGCATAGGTGAGGAGAACCTGGCCCAACACATTCAACGACTGGCCTCCGATGCCTTTGAGGGTCGATTTCCCGGTTCACCGGGTGAGACACGGACCACCGGCTATCTGGTCGAGCAATTTAAAAGTCTGGGACTGGCTCCCGGGAACCCTGCCGGCAGCTACCTGCAGAAGGTCCCTCTTATCGGGATCACCGCCGCTTCCCCCCTGCACCTTTTCTTGAGCACAGGGGCACAAGAGCTATCGCTTTGCTCTGGCCAGGAGTTCGTGGCCTGGAGCAAGCGAGCGGTTGAAAGCACATCCCTCCAGGATTCGGAGGTCGTTTTTGCCGGCTATGGCGTGGTGGCACCCGAATTTGACTGGGATGACTACAAAGACGTGGATGTAAAAGACAAGACGCTGATCGTTCTGGTCAACGACCCCCCGGTGCCTGATCCGGATGATCCTTCCAAGCTGGATGAGAAGACCTTCAACGGAAAGGCCATGACCTACTATGGTCGCTGGACCTACAAGCTGGAAGAGGCCGCCCGAAAAGGGGCCAGGGCCTGCTTCATCATCCACGAAACCGGCCCTGCCGGTTATCCCTGGGGCGTGGTCCAGGACAGTTTTAGTGGAGAACAATTCGATCTGGTGACCCACAATGGGGAACCGTCCTGTGCCCTGGAAGGCTGGTTGACCGAGGAGAGTGCCCGGGCGATGTTTCAGCTTGCGGGCCATGAGCTGGAGACGAAAAAAAAAGATGCCTTGAGTCGAAATTTCAAACCGGTACCCCTGGGCAT
>JACZQQ010000118.1 GCA_022545645.1 Acidobacteriota bacterium
TGCCGAATCCGAAAAGAATGGAGAAAGAATAGGCGAAAGTTATCTTGTGTTCCACGGTAGGAGCCATTTCAGGGATCGAGCTGTTCGGCACCTGAGGTGCCTCCCACATTCCGGAGCAGGGCAGCTGGCTTCGCTAACTCAAACGAAGGATGTAGCTTTGAAAGGAGCGGAAATCGGAAAAGTATTCGTCGTGGGGGAACTGCTGGAGAATCTCGGGATCGGCGAAGCCCGGACCGGTCAGGACGATGGGAATCCGATAGTCATTGGCCACCTTCGACAAGGATTGAAACTTCTCGTGCACGAGGTGTTCCTGGTTTGAGGCGATCACACAAACGAGATTGACCGGCTCATGCTCCACCATTTCCGCCATGGCGTCAAAGGGAACGTTCCCGCCCAGGTTCAGGCAATCCCAGCCTTCCGTCTCCAGAATTCGGGAAATGGCGTTCACCGGAATTCTGGAGGAATGATCCGGTGCCGCGCACAACCCTGTCTTTCCACTCTGCCTGCGACGAATCAGTTGAGGAAAGAGAAGAGCCATGGCCTCATCCAGATTGTTCTTGACCAGCTTTTTATGGGCCAGGGTCAGCTCACCTTTTTCCAATGCCTGTTCGCTGCTCTCGATGACGGGAAGCAGCACGTCGTCATAAAGATCAACGATCCCGATCCCTCGCATGTAAAGGCGCTCCAGGAGGTCCTTGACTCTCTTGCCCTGGTTTTGGCTGGCAAGGTAAAACATCAGCTGTTGGACCTTATCGAATCTCTTGCGGTTGAGGGATTCCTCAATCTCCGGTTCTTCCCACTTCTCAGTGGTCAGAAAACCGGTGGCTTCAAAACCCCGTGTCTTCTGAAATCCGGAAATGTCTTCGAGATGAAATCTTCGGTGGCCACCGGGAGTTCGAAGGCAACAGAGCTCTCCGGAGTCGGCCCAGCGCTTGATGGTCGACTCGCTGACGTTCCACATTTGAGCCACTTCACGAGTCGAAAATGTTCGCGTGATGGTCATGCTTCGTTAGAAATCGATGAAGCAATAGTTGCTCATTCGTCCTTCCGCGGGATGCCGAGCATAGGATGAATGATGAGAGAAGTCAATAAGCAATAGTGCAGAGAATTCAGGCATGATCGGCCGCATGAGATTTCGCCGTGTACAGATAGCGTTTGATTTTACGGGTGGTGGTCTTATTGAATTCTTCAGAGCGGAGACGGAATTTTTTCACACGCTTATAGCGGGCCAAATCTTTGCACTGCTTCTTGACCTCTTTCCCGATCACCTCGTGCATTTTCTCCTGGTCATACTTACTGGGACCCCACTCCTCATCAAAAGTCTCGGTTTGGGGAACGATGATGGCCTGCACCTCGACTTGTGAAGGATCCTTTTCGGGACCACCCCACACCAGAGACTCTAAAATGTAAGGGCTCTCATTGAGGAGAGCCTCCACTTCCTCGGGATAGACATTTTTTCCGTTGGGAGTCACGATCACCGATTTCTTGCGACCATTGATATGAAGAAAACCATCCTCATCGAAATACCCGTAGTCCCCCGTATGCAGCCATCCTTCCTTCAAGCTCTCTCGGGTAGCCGTTTCGTTGAGATAATATCCGGTCATCACCGAAGGCCCACGCACCAGAATCTCCTCGTCAACGATCTTCACCTCCAACCCGGGAAGAGGCAATCCCACAGAAGCATCCTTGAAACAATTCACGCGGTTGACCGCGATAATGGGAGAGGCCTCACTCATTCCGTACCCTTGGATGAAATCAAACCCAAGTTCGCGCAAGCCTTTGGCCACTCGAGGATTCACGGCAGCACCGCCTGAGATGAATAACCTCAAATGCCCACCGAATTTGTCATGGATGGGCTTGAAGAGCCGTCGGCGAATGTTCCATCGAAAGAGTCGCTGGGAAACCGAAGCAATCCCTTTGGCCAACCGAAATTTACCCTCTCCCTTCTCCTTGATTCCGCTTTCAATACGCCGGTAAAAGCTTTCAAAAAGAAGGGGCACACCCAACATCACGGTGGCCCCGGTTTCCTGCAAATTCTCGGGAATACGGCGGAGACTCTCAGCATGACAAACCGTACAGCCTTGATAAAGTGCCAGCAGGAAGCCACCCATGCATTCATAGGTGTGATGCAGCGGCAAAACCGAAAGCAGTACTCCGCCTTCAATCGAAACATGCTGAGAGGTGGCCATAACGTTGGCCGCGATATTCCCGTGAGTGAGCATGACCGCCTTGGAACTTCCCGTGGTGCCGGAAGTAAAGAGAATGATGGCCAGATCCTCTCCACTGAGTTCGACCTCTTGAAAAGACTGGCTCCCGGCTGAGAGGGCTTCACGGCCTGTTTTGAGTGCATCCGAAAAAGATAAATCGGCCTCCTTCGTTTCCTCCTCCATGGAAATCAACCGCTCCAGGGAGGGAAGGGTCTTTCGATACTCCTGGAGTCGATCCACATATTCCTTGGAACAGATCAAGACCCGGGGTTTGGAAAAGTTGAGGATGTGACAGATCTCTCGATCCGTGAGGTCCTTGTCAATGGGCACAGCGACCAAGCCCGCCGTGACCGCTGCCAGATAGGTCACGGCCCATTCGGTTCGATTTTCCGAAAGAATGGCCACGCCGTCTCTCTTTTTCAGACCCCGTTCCAAGAAAGCCGTGGCCAGCTCCGTGACACGCTCACGGAGTTCACTATAAGTGAGGGGCTGGTAGGCTCCGTTTTTCTTACTTCGAAGTGCAATCCGATCGCCATATCGATCGGTCACCTGAATCAAGAGATCGCGCAGGTCCTTGATCGGATAAATGGAATGAAGGGGTGGTTTTTTCACACTTTTTTCACAGCATCCAGGCTGACGACACTCACTTCTCCCACCACTTGAGCGCTGTGAGCAGCATTGCGGGGAACCTCGATCGAATCACCCGCCCGCAGCACAAACTCTTCTCCCTCGAGCGTGATCAGAAACTCCCCTTCCAATACGACATCTTTTTTATCCACGGAATGGGTGTGATCAGAAAACACCGTCCCCCTGGGGTACACGTATCGAGCGACCGAGTACCCTTCCGACGTGAGTTTTCGGCGCATGTTCTCCTCACTCAGAGATCCCCATTGCGATTCGTCCCAGGGTTCAATCATTAAAATTCAGGTGTGAGAAACGCGGGCTTGCAGATTAGACGGCAAGGCAAACTGAACGTCCTCTTCTCGAACGACCAGCTCTTCCAGCGTGGCACCCTGGTCTTGAAAGAAGGTCACGATCTCCTGGACCAGGCTTTCCGGAGCTGAAGCGCCGGAGGTCAATCCAAGAGTCTCGACACCCTCGAGCCATTCATCCTGAATGGCACCCAGGTCATCCACCAGGTAGGCAGAGCCCCCTGCCCTTCGGGCCTCTTCCACCATTCGAACGGAATTGCTACTGTGGGCAGCTCCCACAACCAGGATCAGATCAGACAACTCGGCCAGATCTCTCACCGCCACCTGCCGATTCTCGGTCGCGTAACAGATGTCCGCTGAAGGGGGTCCCTGGATGCTGGGAAACCTCCCCTTCAAGGCCTCAATCATCTCTCGCGTATCCTGCAGGCTCAGCGTGGTTTGGGTGATATAGGCAACCTTTTCCGGATCTTCCACCTCCAGAGCCTCGATGTCTTTAATCGTTTCTACCAATCGTATATGTTCCGGTGCCTCTCCCATGGTTCCAATCACCTCGTCATGGCCAACGTGCCCAATCAGAATGACGGTGTAGTCCTTCTTTGCATAGCGCACGGCTTCCACGTGCACCTTCGTCACCAGTGGACAGGTGGCATCGATGACTTCCAACGATCTGGCACTCGCCTTCTCCCGAACCTCCGGCGAGACACCGTGAGCACTGAAAATGACTCTCCCCCCCTCCGGGACATCCTCGACGCTGTCCACAAAAATGGCGCCTTTCTCACCGAGTTCCCTGACCACATGAGGATTGTGGATGATCTCCTTACGAACGTAGACCGGCTCGGTGAAAGTATCCAAGGCGATCTTGACGATATCGACCGCTCGAACCACACCGGCACAAAAACCCCGGGGGCTGGCGAGAAGAACTTTCTTGACCATGTTAAGCCTATTTTAGCACGAAAAAGAGCCCGCTTCGCCCGCTTGTCTGCGGTCTGTGGTCTATTGTCAATTGTCAATTGTCAGTTGTCTGTTGTCAGCTGTCAGTTGTCAGCTGTCAGAAACTCCTCCACCACTTCCCTCACCAACTTCCCCTCCCCATCCACCTGGTAGTTCATCCTCCGCATCTGGTCTTCGTCGATGGTGCCGGCCAGCCGGTTTAAGACCTCACGCAGCTGAGGATATCGTTGTAATGTTTCGCTCCTAAAAACCGGAACCCCGTCGTAGGGTGGAAAGTATTGTTTGTCATCTTCCAGCACAAAGAGATCCAAGACGGCAATGAGACCATTGGTGGAATCTCCGGCGATCAGATCCACTCTCTGCTCAGACAGGGCTCGATAAGTCAATCCCAACTCCATGACCCTGGGCGGCTCGGCAAACTTCAGATCGTAGGTCTCGGATAAGCCTGCAAACCCATCCGCTCGTTCGATGAACTCATAGCCGAAGGCCGCCAGCCAATTGGGCGTATAGGGAGCAATGTCGCTGATGGTTCGGACCCCGAGCCTCTTCGCAGCTTCGCCTCGAATGAGAATGGCAAAGGTATTGTTGAATCCCAGCGGTTGCAGCCATTCCATACCCTCTTTCCCATAACTTTCCTTGACCCTCTGGTAAACTTCCTGGGGATCACGGATCGGGTCATTCTTCAGGATCGCCGTGTAGGCCGTCCCCGTGTACTCCACATAACCGTCAAGTTCCCCGGCTCGTAAGGCCTGATCACAAATAAAGGTGCCCCCTAAATTCAACTTGCGGACGACCTTCAGCTCGGTCTGATTTTCAATCTGCTGGGCCAGAAGCTCTCCCAGAATGACCTGCTCGGTAAAATTCTTGGATCCGATCACAATCGTCTCTTCAGAACCGCATCCGCTCATTGAAGCGAGCAGGCCCAAGAGAAGTGTCATCCAAAGCCAAGCAGTCTGTTTCATGCAGAGCGCCTCTGAGGATTTTTTAGTAGTTTCTCCATCCGCCCCAAGCCAAAATCAGTCAACAGTGCCAGAAGGGCGGCTGGGATGGAGCCTGCCAGAATCAAGGTGGTGTTGACGCCGGCTACCCCCCGGAAGATATACATCCCCAATCCCCCGGCTCCAATAGCTGCTGCAATGGTGGCGATGCCCACCGAGGTGATGGCAGCGACCCGAATTCCGGCAACAATCACTCCCAGTGCCAGCGGGATTTCCACTTGCCACAAGAGTTGAAGGTCGGTCATCCCCATGCCCCGGCCCGCCTCTTTGACCGAGGGATCGACCCCCTGTATCCCCGCGTAGGTGCCGCGGATAATGGGCAGCAAAGCGTACAGGATCAGTGCCACGATGGCAGTGCTGGCCCCAATTCCTCCTATGACCGGGATGGGGATAAGAAAACCAAACAAGGCCAGACTGGGGATGGTTTGGACCACATTGGCAAAGCCGAGTACGACCTTTTCCAAAGCGGGCTTTCGGGTGATCAACACGCCGGCCGGAACGCCGATCACCACGGCCACCGTGATCGACACCAGGACCATCCACAGATGCTGTCCGGTCAAGGTGAGCACCTCATCGAAATTGCTGGTAAAAAATTGCCAAAGATTCATGATGGTTACCTAAGAAAAATCAGACAACAGACGACAGACAACAGACCACAGACCGCTAACGTCTTCTCTCTTTCTCTCCTTCTCTCTACGCGCGCTTACCGCGCTGCAACGGCTTGAGGAATGCCTGAACCTCGGGATCAGCGGAAGACAGCAGCTCATCGGGAGTCCCTATGACGGTGAGTCGTCCGTCCTTCATCAACCCGATCCGGTCTCCCAGGTAGAGAGCTTCCTGCAGGTCGTGGGTCACAAAAAGGATGGTCTTTTTGAGGTTCCCCTGCAGTTCCTTGAACTCCTCCTGGATTTCACTTCGAGTCAGCGGATCAAGCGCACCAAAGGGCTCATCCATGAGGAGAATCGGGGGATCGACAGCCAGAGCCCGGGCCACCCCCACCCTTTGTCTTTGCCCTCCCGATAACTGCCAGGGATAACGATGGGCATACTCGTCCCCATCCAGACCCACCAGGGTGAGCAATTCCCTGACCCGCCGGCGGACCCTCTCCTGTTCCCACCCCTCCAGAGAAGGGACCAGGGCCACATTTCGCTCCACCGTAAAATGCGGAAACAAACCCACTTCCTGGATCACATACCCGATACGCCGGCGCAACTCAATGGGATTCCAGGAGGTGGTCGCGCGGTTTTGGACAAGGACTTCTCCGTGGGTGGGTTCAAGCAGACGGTTGACCAGCTTCAAGGTCGTGGTCTTCCCGCTGCCGCTTCGACCAACCAGCACCACGGTCTCACCCTGGCGGATCTCAAAAGCCAGATGGGAAAGGATTTCAGCTTCTGCCAGTTGATAGGAAACCTGATGAAACTGAATGGCGATTTCAGGCTTCTCCACTTCGCTTGCTCTCACTGGAAATGCTCTGTGGCAATCCTTTTGGCTTCCTTCAAGTTGATCTTGCCACTTCCCAAGAGGGGTAATTCATCCACTTTCAGGAATTTATCCTTGCGAGGGATAAAAAGATTGGGCAATCCCATTTCACCCAATTTCTTGAGAATATCCGGAATGGTTTCCTCATCATGAATGTGGATCACCGCCAGGCACTCCCCTTTACGATCATCCGCCACAGCGGTGACGGAAAATACCTGGTGCTCCACTTCTGCGGCCTGGTGCAGGGCCTCCTCAACTCTGCCATGGGGTACCATCTCTCCGCCAATCTTGGAAAATCGGGAAAGCCGGTCGGTGATCTTCAAGAATCCATCTTCGTTGACCAGGGCAATGTCTCCCGTGACATACCAGCCCTCTCGAAAGACGCTCTGGGTCAGATCGTCTCGTCCCAGATAGCCTTTCATGACATTGGGGCCTCGCACGATGAGCATCCCCTGGTTATCGGCCGGCAGCGGCTCAAAGGTGTCCGGATCCACAATCCTGACCGCCACCCCAGGCAGGGGTTGACCCACGAATCCACGCCGGGAGCCAGGCTGAAAAAAGCCGGGAGCACGAAAATCGGGCACGCTCACCGCTATGACGGGAGAGCACTCGGTGGATCCATAGCCTTCCAGCGGACGGATTCCAAACTGTTCCTCAAAAGCCAGGGCCAGACGTTCCGACAATTTCTCCGCGCCGGTCAGGACCAATCGAAGCGAGCCCAGTTGAGCCGGGGTGCAACCTCGCATGTAGAGCTGCAGGAAGGTGGGTGTGGCCAGCAAAATGGTCACCCGGTAGCGATGAATGAAATCACCCACCGCCGGGGCATCCAGAGGGTTGGGCTGCATGGGCATGGCCAATCCCTTTTGGGCGGCAAACCAAAAACACATATAGCCAAAGGAATGAAACAGGGGCAGGATCCCCAGCACCCGGTCCTTAGAGGTGGCCCTCAAAACCTGGGCGATGCCTTCAACATTGGAATCGATGTTGGCATGGGTCAGCATGATGCCTTTGGGTTCCCCCGTACTTCCGCTGCTGAAGATCACGGTCGCCACGTCATCCGGCCCGACACGCCTGGTGGCACCACACAGTTTTTCAAGCATGCGCTGGGGCAGGAAGTAAGAAGCAATCCCGCTCGATACTTTGGTCAAAAAGCCGATCCCGGCGGCCAGATCCTCCACCCAGATCAGATCGATCCCATCAGGCATCTCAAGATTGGCCTTTTCTTGAAAGGTGCGGCTGGTGACGATCGATTTCAAAGCAGCCTGGCGCATGGCCGATTCCATACCGCTTTTCCCAACCGTGTAATTCAAGTTGACGCTGGTGCGCCCCGACAGGGAGGCGGCAAGATTGACCAGCGCACAGGCAACGGTGGGAGGAAGAAGGATTCCTACCTGGGTCTGCTGGGACCAATGAGGTTTGAGAGTTCGGGCCAGGGTTACGGCACCCACCAAGG